>JAAYQC010000108.1 GCA_012519515.1 Bacteroidales bacterium
AAAGACGCAATGATCTTATATAATTGCTTCCAGGGAACTGGAATGTATAACCCAGGGTCACATTCTCTATCTTCAGGAAGTCCCCTTTTTCGAGAAAATAATCCGAAAATCTGGGATCTTCAGTAAGTTTAACATCCAGAGCTTCCTTATAAACATTATAAGCTGATTTGTCGATGTTTGTAGTAGTACCAAAATAAACACGTCCCGTGTTAAGTATATCATACATAAACATTCCCTTAAGGAGGAAGCCGAAATCCCATTTCTTGTATGAGAAATTGTTCATCAAACTTGCTTTTATCTTTGGGATACCAGTTCCGATATATGTCTTATCATTATCGGAATAACCGGGGATACCATCCAGGTCTTTGAGTATCCATTTACCGTCATCAGTAAGTCCCTCGTAGACATATCCGTAAAATGAACCTATAGGCTGTCCTTCTTCAAGGCGTTGAGCATAACCAATGTTACCAGGCGATGGGAAACCATATCTGTCTTCAAAAGTGCCTTTAAAGACATCGTTTGACATGGATTCCAATTTGTTGGTTTCATAAGAGAAGGTCAGTTTAGTATCGTATTTAATATTGGATTTATTCACAATCAATCCATTAAGTGCAACTTCAATACCGCGGTTCATTATAGTCCCCACATTGGTCCAAATTGTCGAATGGATCATGGAAGGAACCTGGGCCTGATACTGACCTATAAGGTCTACTGTTCTCTTTTGATACACGTCAATATTACCGGAAATACGGTTTTTGAAAAACCCGAAATCAATACCAAAGTTCAGTGACTCATTCTTCTCCCATCTTAAATCAGGATTCGGGTTGTTGCTGGGGCCATAAGCATTGGAATACCATCTTCCGTCAAAGTAATACCCTCTGTTAACAGCACCAATCTTGATCAGGGACATATAAGAATCATTAGGCAGTGCCCCTGTGATACCATAGCCTACCCTGAGTTTAATCATATCAATGGCATCGATATCCGCCATAAATGATTCTTCAGAGATCGTCCATCCGGCACTTAAGGCAGGAAACCATCCCCATTTGTAATTACTACCGAACTTGGAAGATCCTTCATGTCGCATGCTGACACTGAGCATGTATTTGCCTAGATAGTTATAGTTAACCCTTCCAAAGAAAGCAATCAACGTATTTTTGCTTTTAGAACTTTGCATATCAGCTTTCCCTTCTTTCAGCCATGAGCCGGTACCAAGATTGTCGGTCTTGAACGCATCTGTAAGGAATCCATAGTTTGTTGCAGAGAACCCTTCGTTGATAAAATCCTGATAAGAATAACCAACCAGTGCATTAAGGTTGTGTTGATGGTTAAAGGTATTTGAGTAGTCGATGGTGCTTTCAAAAATCTTGTTGAAATCTCTATTGAAGCTTTTTGATGCAGTTCCACCGTTTCCACTGGTTACAGCATTGTAGGAATTCTTACTTCTGTAGTCGGTGGAATAGTTGTCATTTTTATCCAGGGCTGTAAAAGCACTGGCATTTAATCCATTAGTTATCTTCCAGGTAGCCTTGACACTTCCCAGCAGGTTTTTTCTTTCGTACCATCTGTCTCTCTGGCGCAGGCTTGCCACGGGATTTTCTTCGCCATATGTGGCGTAATCTTCATAATAAGTACCGTCGGCATTAAATATTGGATAAGTTGGGTTTCTTTTGATCGCCTGATAGAACGGACTGTAACTGGCAAATGCCGAACCATTATTTGAGGACGTAGCAATATTGAAATTTAACAGAACTTTATCATTTATAATATTCTGATTTACCGACAGCCTTGCAGTAATCTGTTCCCTTTTGCTGGTGATGGCTAATCCTTCGTTATTATGGTAACCGATAGAAGCCCTATAATTACTTTTTGTACTTCCTCCAGAGGCAGAGAGGCTGTGGTTTTGCGAAAAATTATTTTTGTTAAGCAGAGCATCATACACATCATCTCTTCCACCGTAATCCTTAATAATTGGATTACTTGTATCCTCTGCATATTGCACATATTCTTCGGCAGTAAGAATATTCGGTTTTTTTGCAATCATATCATAAGATACGTACCCACTATAATCCAGTTCCGTACGTTCTCTTGCCCGTGCCTGCTTTGTAGTAACAATTACTACCCCATTATTACCACGGGTACCATAGATAGCTGCTGCAGAGCCGTCACGAAGAACGTCCATAGCCTCTATGTCTTCCGGGGCGATTGCATTGAGAGTATTCATATTACCTGGGATGCCATCAATAATAATTAATGGTTGATTATTCCCTTTTAGAGAGCTGACACCACGCAATTGGATGGTTACTTCGCCATTAGGGTCGGCACCTCCAGGCCTGTTGATAACCAAACCGACTACGCGACCTTCAACAAGCTGCATAGGATTCGCTGCGGGGACCTGGTTGAAGTCTTTTTCCGTGATCTTAACTACTGAACTCGTGATTTCGGCTTTCTTTTGAGTTCCGTATCCTATTACCATTACTTCAGCAAGAGATTCAATGCTCTGTGCAAGTCTTATATTTAAAACTTTTTGTTTGGCAATAGGTACTTCCTGGGTTGTGTAGCCGATGAACGAAAAAACAAGAACGGACTGTTGATCGGGAACAGCCAATGTAAACCGACCATTAATATCAGTCAGTATACCTATTGTAGAACCTTTAACCACGACGTTGACACCAGGGAGTGCTTCTCCTGATTCTGCATCAGTTACTGTCCCTGAGATGCTTAGCTGTTGTGGATGAACTACGTCCGGGATTTCTGGTTTAAACTCCGGTGCAAGGATTATCTTACGGTCGATAATTGTATACTTTACTTCTGTACCGATGAAAAGATCATCAAGTATAGTATTTATCAACTGATTGTTTGTAATGATATCCACCTTGCGGTCAGTATCAAGAAGCTTTTCATTAAAGACGAAATAGAATTCGCTCTCTTCCTCGATTTTGTCTAAAACAGTAATTAGTTCGGTATTTGAAAAATTGAGTGAAAGCCTCGTTTTCTGCGAGTAGACGTCAACTGCGTGTGCTTGCAGGATTCCGAGAATCAAGAGTAAAGTAGCAAAACGCATGATTAACAAGATTTTTTTCAGAGATTGAGAATACCATCCCTTGAAAGGATTGTTTTTTTTCATAGATTTGAGTGTTTTGATTAAAAAATATCTGTCAAGGTGTTTTTAGGGAAATCGTTGGCGCGATTTCCTTTTTTTTGCTTTTCTCGTTCAAGGCCCGTTTATTCTTTTCATAGGATTAGGTTTTAGAAGGTTAACATTAGTTATTGTTGGTTTAATCTATCATTTCTTATAAATGGTTACTGTTCCTTTGGTATATGTCCCATCGGGCATCATAGTTCTGGGCGAGATCTTATATGTGATAGGAGAAGTCATCGCCAGGAACTTTAATACATCTTCAAATGTATCATCTACGAAAGTGCCCCGGAACGAATATTTTTCAAGCTCCTTATCAGCAAGCACAACTTTTATGTTATACCATCTTTCGATACGCCGCGCGACTTCTGCCATAGGGTCCTCCCTGAAAACAAGTCTTCCTTGTACCCATGCATTGTACTTTTCAGGATCGGCGATCGATTTTTTTACCTCACCATCCTGGAAAACCAATCTTTCCGAAGGCCCCATCATTATTTTCTGGTTCTTGCTGCTGCTAAACTCAACGCTTCCTTCCTGCAGGACAATCTCGACATAATTCTCTGCAGGATAAGCGCTCAGATTGAAGCTGGTACCCAATACCCTAATCCGTGAACCTCCCGCACTTATTTCAAAAGGATGCTTTTCATCTTTCGCCACATTGAACCAGGCTTCTCCTTCAAGATCTATATTACGCTCATTTGAAAACGGTAGAGAATAGCTGAGCCGTGAGCCGCTGTTCAGCACTCCCGTGGTACCGTCGGACAGACTGAATGATACCCTGGAGCCCATTGGCGCGTAAATAGTGTAACGTGACTTCTCCTCGATATCCGTTTGGTTCTTGCCCGATCCCTTATTCAACAATATGCCACCCGCGATCAGTAATGGCAAAAGTAGAATTGCGGCGACTTTCATGTATAATTGCATCACTCTCTTCAACGGGCGCCTTTTTATACTTTCATTTTTTCTTATGACATGATGGATTTGATCAAGAATCTTATTGAGGTCAGCATCCGTCTGCCGTCCTGATTTTATCATCGATTCCCAATCTTCGTAAAGCCTATTTCGCAAATAGTGATTGTCCTCACCGTCAGAGAATATTGATTCGATACATTTTCTTTCGTTGTCGTTTGTCTCACCTGTGATATATTTCCTTATTATATCAAAAACGTCTTTCCCCGAATCAGCTGTCATTACTTTTAATATTGTTCTTCATTTATAATATCCTTCAGCTATAAAAATCTCATATAAAAAAGGTGTTATTTTAACCTTTCTATTCACAGGTGAATCGAAGGTGTCCAATTCACGGGTCTGTTATTTCCGATACAAGCTGTTTAAATCTATTAACCAATATCAGGAGGACATGATTTGTTGCACAAAATCAACGGGCAAATTATCATTACCCAAGAGCTTACCTATGAGTATGGGAATAACTACCGGATAGGGATAGGATAAAGAATCAGGGAATCAAGTTCCATTAAAACAAAAATAAAAATAACAATAACAGGTACAGATCTTTGGAGGAAACTTTTTCCCTTATAAACCTTATAGATTTAGAGATATAATTATCGATAGTGCCTGGTGTAAGGCCCAATTCCAGAGCTATCTCTTTTGTGGATTTTCCTTCGATCCGGCTTTTTTCAAAAATTGTCTTTTGTCTTTCGGGCAGCTTGTCAATAATTTTTTTTACATAATCCACTACGGAACCAAAATCAATCTCTTCCTCGGTTCTTGCCGATGAACGCGAGACTTCGTGCAAGTAATCGCTTATAAACTTCTCCAGGCATTTTCTGGTACGGAATATTTTACAGATATCATTGTATGTAATAGTGAAGAGATACGATCTGAACGATAATTCCTTTTTCAGGTTTTTATGATTCTCCCATATCTTCAGAAATACAGACTGAACAAGCTCTTCAGCATCATCTGCCGACCGGAGATATTTTAACCCGAATGCATAAAGCGTCCCCGAGTATTTACTATAAATAGCGTCAAAGGCTTCCAGGTCGCCTTTACTCAGTCTTTCAATCAGCTCAATATCATTATTGGTCTTATTCAATGAAAGAAAATAAATTGTTGTGGCTTTCTATAAAAATACAACTAATTCTCTTAATCCTCCAAAGAGAAATTCTTAAAAAAACAAAAACCGTTAACCCTGCCTGACTGCAGCAGTCAGACAAGCAAGAAGGATTCAAAGATGTGTTTTTCCATGCCTTGGGTGTCATGTTTATAAACATGAGGTCGAGAGTCATACATAAGGTACAGGCAAACAAGGCTTTAAGCAAACGGAAAGACGCGTTATATAGATAATCAATTGTTTTTATGCTAACAACTTATAAACTTTGAAGCCTTAAATCGAATTAGTAAGAAAGAGGTTTCACCATGCATATTTTGATATCTTTGCTCTATGTGGAACAGAAATGATATAACGTTTTTCAGAAAGTCACTTCTTGGTTGGTTTGAACTAAATAAAAGGAGTTTTCCCTGGCGAAAGGATAACATTTCAAATTATGAACTGATCATTAGCGAAATTCTGTTGCAGAGGACGAAAGCAGAAACAGTGGCGAAATATTATCCTGTTTTTTTTAATAAATATCCCAGCTGGCAAAAGTTAAGCAAAGCCAGCATTAAAGACCTTGAAGAGATTCTTAAGCCGCTTGGTTTATATAAACATAGGGCAAAGCGACTGCACAAAATACTTGAGGAATATAAAACTAAAAATGGCGTTTTACCACGAAATACAGAGGAATTGCATGATTCGAACCTGGCTACATTATACATTGCAGGAGCGTATGAGCTTTTTATATTAAATCACCGGGCTGCATTGTTGGATGTCAACATGTCACGGGTGCTAAGCCGTTTTTTTAGTCCTCAACAGTTTAAAGATGTGCGTAATGACAAAATTATGCAGGACTTGGCTTATAACGTAATTGATATAAAAAGATGCAGAGATATTAACTGGGCTATACTTGATTTCGCGGCACTTGTTTGTAAGTCAAAGAATCCATTATGTACAGGTTGTAAATTGAAATCCAAATGTAAATATTATAACCTGTTAAAAAGCCAGAATGCATCTGATGAAGTGGAGGAATCACAAATAAGCATTACATATGATGCTGAAATACCAGTTAACCCAGATAAACCATTGAAAGTTGTATCACTATTTTCTGGCTGTGGTGGTATGGACTTGGGTTTCGAAGGTGATTTTCTAGTACATAGAGATTCAGTGAATACAATTGTTAATCCTGACTTTATAGATCACTCTGTCGAAAAAGGTTTTGTAAAACTGAAATCGACCAGGTTTCAAACTGTATTTGCAAATGACATTCTGGCCGAAGCAAAAAAAACATGGGTCAATTATTTTAAAAACAAAGGATATAGTTCTACGGTTTACCATACAGAAAGTATTGTTAATCTTGTTAAACTCCATAAGCAAGGCGTAAAAGTTTTTCCTGACAAAGTTGATATCGTTACTGGCGGTTTCCCTTGTCAGGACTTTAGTTTAGCTGGGAAGCGCAAAGGTTTTGACTCCCATAAAGATCATTTTGGAAAAATGATTAAGGCAGACATACCTTCAATTGAGACTCGGGGGCAACTATACATTTGGTTAAAAGAAGTTATCGAAATTACTAAGCCAAACATTTTTATTGCTGAAAACGTGAAAGGGTTGGTAAACTTGAGTAATGTAAAGGAGATTATACAGCGGGACTTCGCTAACGCCAATAGTAACGGATATTTAGTTCTTGAACCAATGGTCTTACACGCGGCTGATTATGGCGTTCCACAATCGAGAGAAAGAGTAATTTTTATTGGCATAAAAAAGTCAGCTTTAAATCTGGAAGCATTAAAAGAACTATCAAAGCCACAGGTAATTGACACATACAATCCTTACCCAAAACCCTCTCATGCCTACACGGTTAAAGGTGGCGATCTTAAGTCTCCTGTCACATTAGCCTCAATTTTTAAAGGATTACCAGAACCTGATGAATCCACCGACCCGTCACAGAAGTTCTATTCAAAAGCTAAATACATGGGTAAGCATTGCCAAGGTCAGACAGAGATCAATTTGAACTGCATCAGTCCCACTATAAGAGCCGAACACCACGGTAATATTGAATTCAGGCGTTTAAGTGTTGCAAATGGGGGTAAGCAGTTGGAAGAACTCCTGAATAAAAAACTCAAAGAACGAAGGCTTACGCCAAGAGAATGCGCTTTAATTCAGACATTCCCCCCTGATTATGATTTTGTGATACCAATGTCAGGTAATAGATTTTTCGTAAGCCCGTCATCAGCATATAAGATTATTGGCAATGCTGTTCCGCCACTTTTAGCATACCATATTGCTAAACGGATTGAAAAAATATGGAATTTATATTTTATGCGAATTAAGAGTTAAAAAATTAAAAAAATAAAAGCAGCCGCGATTCTTCCAAAGACATGAACTAGCAATCCCCTGGTAGAACGCACCTTTGATGCTCTTTGAATATCTGTTTTTTCGATGATCCAGTTGAACAATGATTCGATGGACTGTCTTATAGCTGATACAGCCCTTGAATACAGATCGTTAGCCGCCTTATCACGTTGGATTAGTACCTGGGCCTGGTTTTTAACAGCTTTAACCGGTGTTAGTATTCTGGAATTACTGATTCTTGCCATATCCTTTGACAGCTCAGCATCACGATATATCTTGTCGCCGAAAAAACTACGGTTAGGGATCCTGTTTTGCTTATGAACATTCAGGTCATTCTCAGAAGCCGGAGTAAACACTATACTTTCAGGGAAAGGCAGATGATCCGGCCGGTGAAAAGCCAACGCGTGTAGTTTTAAACCATAATAGTACATGCTTTTAGATGAGCAATATCCTTTATCTGTTATCTCTTTGGCTACAGAAGGACTGCGTTTTCCCGAACAGGTAATTAATAGGTAAGGAATCCATCACACTTGTATTCAGATCACGATCAGGTGGGTAATTTTCTGAAAGCAGTATTTCAGATAAAATCCTGAAAGCTTCATTAAGGCGGTTTATTCTCACATTGAAGGCTTCATAGGATGGCAATAAAAGAAACCAGGAACAGTCGTTCGCGTTTTGATGTATTTGTTTTATCTTTAACCGCTATTCTATGTTCATTGCATAGAGATAAATTGTTATAACTTCCTGATCAGTAAAATCAGGATTGCTATTATTACTGAAACGCTGACATGTGCCTTTTAATCTTGAATCAAATATATCACAGATATACAAATAGATAGAGATTAACTTGAGTTCTTTCGCCTTGGGGATCATGATTAATGATATAAAGTGAGATATGTCCATTAATATACTGATTCCCAAGGTTTTAATCAGATAAAAATCGTTTATTTTATTGACATTCAGATATTTATATGTTAATAACTTATCTATTTCAACTCTTAATCTGCATTATTAAATGAAACTTAAAATTTATCGATATGCAATACGAAAAAGAACCTATTAAGAACGAACTTTACCGACTGCGAAACAAGTATTCGTTTTCTATTGATCCTGCCACTGGCGAAGTAGTCGAGCCTAAGGAAAATGAAGAATTACCGCCTGAAGATCAAGCTATCAGGAAGTTTACTAAGGGGTATATAGGATTTGATAAAAATTATGAACCCACAGAAGCTGAAATGCAATTGGCTGATGATGTTAATAATTTATGGGATCTTTTCGAAGAGAATGTTTATGAATGTCTTGAATTATACGGAACAACTGATGAAATTAAGTTCTTTAAGGTTTTTAAGAACCTGTGTAAAGCATTGAGCGATTTATGGTGGTCCACATCTTATGACTGGAAAACCCAATCAGTTATTATGAGGTTTCTTAAAAACATCAATAACGAATACTTTTCAGAGTACGAGCAAAAGCTCTGGTTCTGTATGTATTTAAATAGTGAAAGTGATTATTCAAAATCAGATATTGTATCACACATTATAAAGAATAATATTAACCTTGACTATCCTTACCCGGGTTATTATTTTGAGGAAGTTAAGAATCTGGTTAGTTTCCATAAAACTAAAGTAGATAAAGAAGCTGAGGTTATAGAAAGATATAATAAACTAGTTGATAATTTTAATTCTTTATTTGGCATGAAGAAATAAAGATGCATAGTGCCTACTTGTTTAGAAATTTTGTGATATTAGTTCAAACTTTCTGGCTAACAGGAATTAAGTGTAGTCTTAAAATACTGCCCGTTCTTATTACTCCATCATACTGCAATTTTTTTTTGCATAATTCTATCAATTCAATAATCTGCTGTGTATTCAGGCTATTCAATATGTTCGCATCAATACTTTTCTTTTCCGGGTATAATCTTTCAGATTTTGACATTACCAGAATTATTTTTTGTTATAAATATTCTTAAAGCCATCCGGATCAAATTCGTGCGGAGTGTCCATTGCCAAACATAGGTACGACTCTTTCGCCTTCTGAGACATTGGTATTCCATGGTTGTTATCAAGCTCTTTGATCAACCCGAAAAATGCACTGTATGTCTCCGCTTCAAGAACTATTGCCAGCCATGCAGGTATACAATCCCTGAACTCTTCCATCTTCAGTGCACTTTCAATCCTGCTTTCCAGGTTTCTGCCTAATTTGTACCGCGTGTTCAGAGATCCGTTATTCTCAAACTTATTACGCGCTTTTACCGAGATCAGGTATTTGTTTCTATCCTTTTCCGCATAATAATCAGCGAAAACAAAATTCTTTTTTATGCTGTTAAGATTCCTGATATCTGTGAATCCATTTTCTCTTAATATCTGTTCAGCAAGTATCTCCCCGATGTCCCCTAAATGTTTAAATCTTCTTCCCTCAACCGGTCCCAGACGAACATGCCTGAAGGCTGGATCATATTTCTTTTTCCTTCCGGTAACAGAATCCCTTCCCCAGTGCCTCTCAAAAAACCCAATCAGCAAGCTGTTCTCCCTGTTATACGCTTCATCATCTTCGGGGATTGTTCTTTTATGCCTGATCTTTCCTATCCTGGCAGCAAGCTGGTCCAGGATTTCCTTTTCAATGAACGGCTTGCCGTCAAGTCCCGGCTCTGACAGATAACCTGCGAAATCATCATTTGTAATCCTGATTGATTTGCTTAGGATCTCAAGCATAACTTCATTCGCGACAGGCTCCCCGGAACTGATATGCCCTGCCACCGAAGCGGCCTGAGACGTATATCCCTTATACCCTGGACACGAGAGGACATGCAGGACCATCCACGGACCAAGATCATAAAAACCATTTTCCGACATGAACTCATATTCCTTTTGCTTTATAATAGTCTCATCCTCCCACCTGACTGCCTCAAATTTCCTTATCCCGGCAAGGAACTTCTGCCGAGCCGTTTCCGGTCCCATTATATCGTTGTGCCCCAACATTGTGAAGTACAAGTCGGCTAGCCCTTCATTACGGAACGACAACAGGTAATGGATCAGGAATTCACGTACATCAGTACTCAGGTTGTAGTATTTGAATTCCGTTATATTCCTGTGATCACACAAATGTATAAGCTCATGTTCCCAAATGTATCTCAATTCATAGCTTTCTTCAAAATGACTCCTGAGATAAGCCTCAAGAAAGTCGTATGATGCATAAAAAACATAACTGCCCTTCTCTTCACTGGAATCGTAAGGATAGTAGCCGATATCTCCGTGTTCCATGCCGATGAGGTCTAGGACTATGGTAATCGACCTGAAATTCAGACCTTCAATCAGCGGCCACAGGTTCCTGCAGGCATCTCTGAACCTGCCTTTCACTATTGTCCTGACTTCATAATCCCAGTCAATTATACAATCCTTATTGGCTCCAGGCAAATCACACATCTCATCCCAGGTGTAATTCCTGGGGCGGAAGTAGATGTCTATTGGAAGATTGTCGGCTGTCATTGGGATCGGTTTATTATTTATGTTAAATGTTGTAAAAGTATCTCGTAATCTTTTTTTACCAGCCGAAGCTTTATGCGTAGGCCGGCAATTGTCCAATCATGCAATCAATTGAATGACCCTGCCCGCTAACTTACTGATGTATCAGCAGCACTACCTTCCCCCTCGCCCTCGATGCACCAATGAAAACCTGGAACTGATTCCTCCTGTCTGTGAGAGGAGAGCTGACCAGCACTACAACATCCCTTTCCAGACCCTTGGCCTTGAGCATGGTGGTGTAACGAATCCTGGCACTTTTGACTGAATAATTTTCCGGGGTTAAAAGCTCAAAGCCTTCGTCCTGCTCCAGGAGAGCCCTGATTTCCGACCTTTCCCTGAGCAGATCGGCAGTGAAAAGCACAATGCAGTTCTCATTTTCTGTTCCTCCCAGTCCCTTTTCACGGACAAGCGCAGTTTTTACCATACGTATCGCCTCAACGGAATCCTTCCATCCGCTGATAGCAACATCCTTCCCGTAATCCTTTCCGGGATCAATGCTTCCGGATGCAGCATCCTGAACGAACTCGTCAATACCGTGACCGGTGTTTACCCTGAGGCTCGAGGTCAGCATATAAGATGCTGCATGATTCCTGAACATGTCGCGGGTACGGATGTAAAGAGACAAGCCTTTGCCATCGGGATAATCCTGACTGTCGTCGTAGAAGATGAACCAGCTTCCGTTCTCAATAGGATTGTTTCCCTTTAATAGGGCTTTCAACATAAGGTCAATACCCTTGTCGAAAATATCCTGGGCTTCGTCGACGATCACAAAATCGTGTCTTTCCATATCTGCCCTTCGTCCCGCTTTTGAAACTGCCCCCTTCACGCATTGCCTCAATTCTCCTTTCTTTATGACCTCATTGGAGGGGATCAGCGATTTGTCGCCCGACTTTTCGCCAAGCTCACAAGCCAGATCAAAGTACAGCTTCACCTTTATCCTTTCAGGGGAGATCTCAAGTTCCGGGTCCGAAAGCTTTTGCTTCATCTCTTCAGCCAGGAGTTCGTTCCAGCAGATATACAGACCGGTCTTGCCTTCATCGCAGGTCAGACGCCTTATTAGATCGACCGCATAGGTCGACTTTCCGCTTCCGGGAGGTCCCTGGATCATGATGCGCCTGTTGCCGTCAAGTCCTTTCAGGATGGCAAGCCCTTCCCTCCTGCGCCTGTCCGACTCGGCCAGATTGAGTTTCACAAGTGACCGGTACAAGTCAGGATCAAACCTGGGAGTCAGTTCTTCACACAATCTGATTATTTCCTCTTCCTCAAGTTCTTTCCAGTCGATTGCCCTGGCTCTCCCCAACCTCCTCCGATCCTCCCTGAATTTGCCGATCTGGTCCTCCAGCATTCTGAGAATCATGGGGGAAAGATTCATGCCACATCCGCGGTGCCAGAGATAGTCAATGCTAATTCCCTTCCTGGCAAAATCACAATCCGGAAAGCAAACCATTTTCCCTACAAAAATATTCCTCAGGCCTTTCTCCATCAGATATTTCTGAATGGCATCGGCATTGCCGTCAGCCTGTATGAAAGGGTCGGCCATTGCCTCTTTGGTCCTGCCACCGGCAAGCTTGAAATATCCTGTCGTACCGTCGGTCCTTTCACCGTAGCCTATCTCCCCTCCCTTCACTTCAATGACCATCAGTCCCAGACGTGTTAATACCAGGAAGTCGATTTCCCCTGCAAGCTGAGTCCTGTGATAAAACGATGAGATCCTAAGGTGATGGATGATATGAATAATCTCACCATCAAGGCTTGTGATGAGCTTGTCGGCGGAACGCTCCCCGGGATCCGCTATGTGCCAGGAGTTGTAAAGGCGTTTGAGCATTGGTCGGAAAATGTTGATATATAGATAAACGGAAATTCCGGGGTTTTAATGTTCATATCACACTATCAATAAACCATCCGGATTGATTTATTGTTCTACACTGTTATCCGGTTAAATCTACTTTTTCCACCATATTCATTACCTGCCTGAAAACCGGCTGTCCGGCTAATTTTATTTCTGTAATTTTACCCATGTTGGATGCTGTTTCCGCAAAAATCGATTTACAACATCGGGTCCCGATAAACCGGGATCCGGGGAGTAGCCTTCTTATTTTTTAGTCGGACACCGGTAATATCGGTATGATTGGTTTTTCTGTCATTCTGCAAGCATCCGGCAGAAATCCTTTACATGTATTCTATGTATGCCCAGGTATGAGTCTGTTTCATTGAGTTCATCCATAGTTACCACGTATTTGGGGAAATTGTCCCTGATCTCAAGCAGGTTGCCGAATTCACGCTCTGCAGTCTCAGGCTTTTCCAGCAGGTAAGCTACCTGAACATATATTCTTTTTCCTCCGCGGCTGGCTATGAAATCAATTTCCCTGCCGCCCTCCGACCCAACAGTTACATCATAGCCTGCAATCCTGAGATGCAGAAAAACAACATTCTCCAGAATCTTGTGAATGTCGGTCGGGTTATACCCTGCAATCACATTCCGGATACCTATGTCACTGAAAAAATACTTCTCCCCTATCTCAAAAATCCTCTTGCCCATGATTCCGGAGCGCCTTACCCTGTGAATCAAAAACGAAGATTCCAGATAACCGAGATAATCTATAACCACCTGAATAGAAATATTTATTTTCTGCGATTTAAGATATTCACTGATCTTCCTGGCAGAAACAATGCTCCCGATGTTGCCGGCAAGAAAAAGAACCAGATTCTCCATGAACTTAACATTCCTGATATTATACCGTGCTACAACATCTTTCAACAGAATGGTGTTGTAAATAGTATTCAGATATTCATTGACAACATGGACGTCACTCCCCATATGGATGAGAAACGGGAGTCCTCCTTCGCGCAGGTAAGTCCTGAATGTTTCAGCTGAATCTTTTATATCGCGGAACATAATGTATTCCGGATAGCTCAGCCCATATACCCGTATTTCGATATACCTCCCTGAAAGAAGAGTGGCGAGCTCACCCGACAAAAGCCTGGCATTGCTTCCCGTGCAGTAGATATCGAAATTCTTTCTGGTTACAAGATCCCGGAGCGCTTTCTCAAATGAATCTATATCCTGAATCTCATCTATAAACAAAGCCACCTTCCCTTTCCTGGCATGCTGCCTGTTCACATATTCCAGGAGCGAAACATTGTCAGTTATCATGGAGAACTCATGCAACTCCTTGTTAATATATATTATACGGGTACCCGGTTCATTCTCCCTGATAAGATCCCTGATCTGCATCATCAGGTAGCTCTTACCTACCCTCCTTTGTCCGGTAAGCACTTTAATCAGGTTTTTCCCGATGTAGGGCTTTATCCTGTCAATATAAAGAGGCCTTTCAATATATTCTTTCATGTTTCAACCATATCGTATTTACTTGCAAATATAGCTATTTATTTCAATTATGTCTGACATAAATTGAATTACTATAATAAGTATCAGTTATATTTTTTGATGATGATTACCATTATTTGCTCATATTGTTCCGGGAACTGAAACACAGGATCAAAATTTGAGTATTCAGAGCGTTCTTCCAGCCAGGAATGTATATCTCCCCCTCGTCATTAACGCCTCTATAAAAATCTAAACTGATCCCGCCGGTTGGCAAGTCTTGCGGTCGTGCGGTCGTGCAGTCGTGCAGTCTTGCGGTCTTGCGGTCGTACAGATCCAGTAAGTTGTTTGGGTAGTGGTGGTTATGAGACTAATGCTGGTTGCGCGGTTATGTAATATAGTCAATGCGCAACCACTTAGAAAATGACGCACTTGATATCCGGAATAAGGCCGCTGAACTGCTTGCAATAATAACAATATGCCTGATTATCTGAAGGATGCCGGCAATCGGCTCAAATCAGTCCTGACGCTTCAGACAAAGAATCCGGTGTTTCAGACAAAGAATCCGGAGGTTTATACAGCCATGCTTCGTCTGATAGGCGGATGAGGATCATAATTTTCCACTACAAAATCATCAACGGTCAACTGATTGAAGGGTTTGTCCGCGATCCGAAGCTGAGGCATGGGCCTGGGTTCCCTCGAAAGCTGTTCTAGGATGGCGGTCACATGATCATACTTTTCCTCATTACCGTCACTGGGAGCATTTTTATTGATCCATTCAACCACCTCCAGATACTCTTCCCTTGCCGATACATTCCTTACCCTCTTCTGTAGTTCCCTGAAATTCTCCCTGTGCCACAGTGTTCTTTTTCCAATGCTGGAATAGAAATGTGAATCGCCGAAAGTGTGAATGAATGTTTTAGGAATCATACCGGCGCCTTTTGCAATTACCTGGGTAAGAGCAGCATAACTTGCTATATTGAAAGGAACCCCCAGAAACTGATCACAACTCCTCTGGTAAAGCTGCAGTTCCAGTTCACCTTCTTCATTTGCAGTTGCCTGATAGAGAACGTGACAGGGCGGCAATGACATTCTTGGCGTATCACCGGGATTCCATGAATCAACAATGTGTTTCTTCCCTGTCGGATTCTTTTTCAGTCCTTCGATCATTTTTCCTACCTGGTCAATCTCAACAAACACCCCTTTCTCATGATCAAAATATTCCCATCTCCTCCACTGTTTCCCGTAAATAGGACCTGCATCTCCCCATCTTTCGGCAAACTCCGGATCTTCCTTCACCCTCTGGCCGTATTCCTTCATTGCCTTGTCCCAGTCGGCAGAATACTTCACGAGACCTTCAGGGAATATCCCTTCCTTCTGCATCCCGGGAAGATTGGCCTGAAATGCATCAGGTCGCCATATTGGACAGTTATTGTCTTCAAGATACTTGATATTCGTGTCCCCTCTCAGGAACCATACCGTTTCATGGAACATGGATGAGGTGAACATCTTTTTCGTAGTCAGCAGGGGATAACCTTTTCTCAGGTCATATTCGTTCTGATACCCGAACAGAGAAATGATACCCGAACCTTTACTGCCTCCCTTGAAATTTGAACGTTCAGATGTAAGGATTGCTCTTGAATGATCTAAATACTGCTGCGCCATTTTTCTCCCGTTTTGATTATTGTGTAAACAAAAATAGCCTTTATTTCCGTTGAGCTCCCAGATCAATGACCGCAAGTACAGGCAAAATTATCAACACCGATTGTTAATCCCTTTCTTAAATGGCTGTGAGTGACTGCTATAGATGGAAAGAATGGGAGAAAAGGGGAAAGAGAGAAGGGGGGATTAAGAGACGAAGAGACCGCAAGACCGCAAGACTGCAGGACCGCAAGACAGCGTAGCGTTCCCTGGCTACATCGGTATCACCTGCAGCCTCCGCCCTTTCTCCTGCTCGTAGAGCCGCTGAGCCATCCTGGCCTTATCCTCACTGAAGGAGGGATCCATGGTGTGTGCTTTCATATATGACTCGTAAGCCTTGTCGTACTGCTTGACATACAGGAAATAGTCTCCCTTTGAATCGTATACGTTGGGATTCTTCGGATCAAGTTCAATATACCTGTCGAAAGCTTCTTCCGCCTTATCCTCCTGCTTAAGATTCAGATATGCATATCCAAGCTGGTTGTAAAAGGGTGCCGGATCCCTGGTCACGGTCAATGCCGTCTTTATGGTCTCAACCATAACCTCGGTCTCACCGGTGATCGACAGAAAAGAAATCAGGTAATTGTATGTATTAGGATCACCCGGGTACATGTCAACCAGCCTTCTTCCAATATCGGTGACATCCTCGTGGCCTCTTCTAAGTCTCTCTATCGCTTCCTTAAGCAACTCCTCCCCTTCACTCAGTTTAGCCTTGCAATTAACTGCCGCATAGGAATACCTCCTGAAATTATCAGGCGACTCGTTCATAAGGAAAAACAGGGCCAGATGGTAATTCGCCATGAAAAGATCCGGGTCCTCCCCCAGCGCATCATTAAATGCCTCGATGGCCTTGTCCGTATGTACGGCATCATAATACCTGATGGCTTCATTATACAATGCCAGGGCTTTTTTCGACGAGCTAGTTACGGGCATAAGCTTGCCCCGCTGAGGCCAGGCAACTGTCCCGATGCAAAGCAGAATCAATCCAAATACCAATCTCTTCATTTCTCAGATTTTTAAGTTCAAACCAGGAATGAATCCTGCATTTTTTATGCCAAACCGGAATTGATATGTCTTCAGCAAGACCAGCGATGAACTCAGTGACGGGATTGCCGGATTACTTGTATGCCGATTCTATGAACGATTTATAGCGCGAAAGTATCACGGCCCTCTTTGGCTTCAGGGTCTGAGAAAGCATTCCGTTATCGACCGACCATGTATCGGCCGAAAAAAGGCTCCTCTTGATATGCTCATAATCAGCAAGGGTCTTGTTAATCTTCATAACCTCCCTGTTGAGTTTCTCAGTTACCTTTTTGTTTCCAAGCAGATCCTGATCACCGGTATCTGTCATAATGTCATTGTCCATGCACCATTCCCTAAGCACTTTCATGTCGGGAAGAATCACAGCCGATGCAAATTTCTGGTTCGCACCGAAAACAATGCAGTTTTCAATGAAGGGCGACTCCCTCAACTTGTTCTCAATCATCTGGGGGGATATGTATTTCCCTGACGACAGCTTGAATATCTCTTTCTTCCTGTCGGTTATCATCAGATATAGTCCGTCTTTAAGATAACCTATATCTCCCGTATAAAACCATCCCTCGGAATCGATTACCGCGCGTGTTGCCTCCTCATCCTTGTAATATCCCTTCATCACGTGCGGACCTCTTACAAGTATCTCCCCATCATCGGCGATCTTCAGTTCGGTGTCGTCGATGGGAGTGCCGTTGGTGCCGAGAACATTGTTCACCGGCGGATTCACTGATATCACAGGCGATGTTTCAGTCATGCCATAACCCTGGTAGAGATGAAGCTTTGCCGCCGTGAACAGCCTGATAATATTAGCTCTTATGGCGGCGCCTCCACTGACAATCCACATCTCATGACCTCCCAGGCTGTCGCGCCATTTGCTGTAAACCAGCTTGTCGGCCAGACGGTGCTGAAAACGGTAAAGGAAATCGCCGCGCTTGTTGTCGAAACTGTTGCCAAAGTTCCATGCCCAGCGGTAAATAATCCTTTTTATCCCCTTCAGGCTCTTGCCGGCCGCCTCGAGTTTCGAATACATCAACTCCAGAACCCTTGGTACGGCACAAAACCCATCACCATGGAAACTGGCCAAATCCCTTGCTATCGTGGAAAGGCTCTCGGCATAATAGATACTGATGCCGAGCTGCTGAAACTCGTAGTTCATGGTCCTTTCATAGGCATGGCAGAGGGGAAGGAAACTGAGCATCTTATGCTGCGGACCGGCGGTCTGCCTTATCGCGTGTGCATTGGCATTGAATGTCAGGTTCCTGTGAGTAAGCATCACTCCCTTCGAATCGCCGGTAGTTCCTGAAGTATAGATGATTGTCGCTACATCATCGGGCGATACCTCTCTTTTGTTAGCTTCAATAATCTGATCAAACCTTCCGCGATTCTCTTTTCCCAGGGCAATGAGATCATCAAAACTGAAAGCCAATCCGCAGTCGTCTATCGTCATCACTTCGACGGGATGGTCCATCTTTTCTATTACCGGTTTAAGCTTGTTGTAAAGCGACTTGCCTCCAAGCACTATAAGCTTTGAATCGCTGTGATTGAAGACATGCAGGAACTCACTTTCGCTGAGCGTGGTATAAACCGGCACAAAGACCAGCCGGGCAAGTGTGCATCCCATGTCGAGGTAATTCCATTCGGGACGGTTGTTGCAAACCACCGCGATCTTGTCACCGGGCTGGTATCCCTTTGCAAGAAGTCCGCTGGCCGTATTCCACGAGTTCTCTATGTACTCGTCAACGCTGATCTTAACCCATTTGCCGTTAACGATCTTGGCAAAAATGTCGTCCTTCGGGAATTTTTCCTTCAGGATATCGAGGTATTCAAAAGTTCTTGTTGGAATCATAACTTTTATCAAAACTGTAAATGTAAAAAATTAATAAATAAAAAGGATGGAATAATACAAGACCTCAAAATCATATAATTCCCGGAGATTTTATATTTTGCCGTAAAAGAAGTCTCATGGAACACAGACCTGTTGGAAATACCGGCATCTCAATACCTCGCGTGATTTTCGGAACCAGCGCTCTCGGTAATCTTTATTCAGCCTTAAGTGATGAAACAAAAACTGCCATTGTAAGGGAATGCCTTCAGCATGTCCCGAAACCTGTTGTTTTCGACAGCGCGGGAAAATACGGAGCCGGACTGGCTCTTGAAAAGCTTGGGGAGATACTGCGAAATCTTAAAGTGAAGCCCGAAGACATTATCATCAGCAATAAGCTTGGCTGGCTACGAACTCCGCTCACCGGACCTGAACCGCTTTTTGAGAAAGGAGTCTGGGAAGGCATAAGGCACGATGCAATCCAGCTTATCAGTTACAACGGGATACTGGAATGCATGGAACAGGGAAGCCGGCTCCTGGGAGAAGAATACAGGCCACAGATGGTGTCGGTGCATGATCCGGATGAATACCTTAATGCAGCCGGATCAGACGATGATTTTAAAAGACTGTTCCGGAATATACGCGAGGCTTACAAGGCCCTGTCGGTCCTGAAATCGGAAGGAAAAGTCAAGGCCCTTGGTGTCGGCGCCAAAAACTGGCTTACTGTCAGGATGATAGCGGATGAAGTGGATCTCGACTGGGTTATGATTGCCAACAGCATGACTATATACCGTCACCCGAAAGAACTGCTTGACTTCATGGAAAATCTCCATAAAAGAGGAATTGCAATCATCAACTCGGCTGTTTTTCATGCAGGCTTCCTGACCGGCGGAGAGTTTTTCGACTATGTAAAAATCAAACCGGATTCCGATGAGAATAAAGCCAGGTTTATCTGGAGGGAAAAATTTTTCTCCCTCTGCAAAAAACATGATGTGATTCCCGCAAACGCCTGTGTCCGTTTTGCATTGACTCCACCAGGAGTATTCAGCGTTTCCCTCAATACTTCAAAACCCGGTAATGTGAAGAAAAATGTTGAATCGGTCGAAAGCAGCATCCCTGACGATTTCTGGAAGGAGATGCTCGGGAACAGGCTTATTGACCGTGATTATCCCTATCTTTGAAAAACGATACAAATAAAAACGAAGCAGGGATGAGAAAGATGAATGCCGCTGTCCTGACCCGGTACGGGAAGATTGAATGGAAACAGGTGGATATTCCGGAGATCAGCGGAAATGAGGTTCTTGTTAAAGTGGGCTATGCATGTATATGCGGAAGCGATCAGCATGTATTCCTGGGTGAATTTCATCCGCGTACCAGTCTGCCTTTGATACAGGGACATGAATTTGCGGGCACTGTTGCCGAAACCGGATCAGAGGTTAAAAATCACAAAGCAGGCGACAGGGTTGCGGTCGATCCAATAATCTGGTGCGGTCATTGCCCTGCCTGTCTCAGGCATCATTACCCGGCATGCTCCACATTGAAACTGGTAGGCATTGACCTCGACGGCGGCTTCAGCGAGTATATGAAAGTGCCTGAGACAATGCTCTACAAGGTTACTGATAAGATATCCGATGAGCATGCAGCTCTTGTTGAAGTACTTTCAATAGGATTTCATGCCTGCAACAGGGCAAAGGTGGCACCGGGCAACATGGTTGCGATATGGGGAGCCGGCAAGGTCGGACAGAGCATCCTCCAGGCGGTCAGGACAAAAACCGGCAATACGGTTGTAATAGTCGACATCCTCGATGAACGGCTCAAAATAGCTAAAAAGGCTTACGGAGATATTCATACCATAAATGCCGTAAAGGAAAATGCAGTTGAAAAGATCAGTGAACTTACAGAAGGCAAAGGTGTCGACATTGCCTTTGAAGCAGTAGGTCACACCAAAGATCTTCCAGGAGTTGTAAACCCCGTGCAGGGTTGTATCCGGGCTATCAGGGGCGGCGGAACAGTATGTGTTCTCGGACTCTCGGCAGAACCATCACCGCTCATTATGAGGGAACTGATCTGGAAGGAAGGTATAATAATGACCTCACGCGTTTCACACGGTGAGTTTGCTGAAACGATTGACAATATGAACAGGGGAACCCTTAAGCCCGATGCCATCGTTACCGGGATACTGCATCCCTCTGAAACACAGAAGGCTTTTGAAATGCTCGAGAAGGAACCTGACAAGCATCTTAAAATAATGCTGAAATTCAAACAGTGAAAATAGATTCCCACCATCATTTCTGGAAATACAACGAAGCTGAGTACGGCTGGATAGACGACCGGATGGCTGTCCTGAAACGCGATTTCCTTCCCGATGATCTTGAACACTGCTTGCTTGAAAGTGGTTTCTCCGGATCGGTGGCAGTGCAGGCACGTCAAACCACGGAGGAGACACGGTGGCTTCTGAACCTTGCCGGAAAGCACGACTTTATCAAAGGAGTGGTGGGATGGGTCGATCTTTGTTCGGAGGATAAATTAAGAAGGCAACTGGATGAATTCTGCAAGTCGCCGGAATTCATTGGAGTGCGTCATGTGATTCATGATGAGCCCGACGATGGCTTTATGCTTCGCGACGACTTCCTGAAAGGCATCAGCATATTAAAGGATTATGACCTGACTTACGATCTTCTTCTCTTCCCGAAGCATATTCCGCTTGCCCAGATAGTGGTTTCAATGTTCCCGGAGCAGAAATTCGTCGTTGACCATATTGCCAAACCGCTGATAAAAGACCGGATAAGCGAGCCCTGGAGAGATGACATCCGGATGCTCGCGGAGAATAAGAACGTGTGGTGCAAACTTACGGGAATGGTTACCGAAGCTGACTGGAAAAAAAGCACTTCCAAAGATTTTCGCCCTTGGCTCGATGTTGTCTTTGATGCATTCGGAACTGATCGCCTTATGGTTGGCAGCGACTGGCCGGTATGCCTTGTCAGCAGGAAATATCCCGATGTAATCAATATTGTAAAGGACTACATTTCAGGAATGCCCGATGTGGCGAGGCAAAAGATACTCGGATTAAACTGCATTGAGTTTTACAGCCTGGGGAAAAAGTAATATTCAGGAAATGAATTCGTACTGCCAACTTTTATGTCCTGGACCGTGAAACTTTCTCCGTGACTGACTCTGTTTTCCTTCGTTCTGCCACCGCATTAGTCTCCGGCGGAGTGATGCTGTAATACCCGGGCTGGAGAAGGAAGAAAAGACCTCTCTGAATAACTTTAACAATTTGTTCATAACTTGATGGTTATTCACAGTTGTTCATGGATTACCGATCTCAGGGATTTCCTAACTTTGTATCAGGCCAGCATCGTCCACCTTTCCAATTCTGGAATTTAGCACAATAAAATACTGATTAACAACTAAACAATCTTGATGCTGGCCTTCTTTAAGAAGCTGCGCGGACCGCGGATGTAATTATTTTACCGTGGTTTAGACTATTTTGTCAGGTTATACGTTATATATGTGACACCTGCTTGTGGATAAGATACCATTAAGTAAAACTGGCAACTATGGAAACACAGGAAATGTTTATGGGAGTAAGGATAAGCGCGTACAAGCTTAGCCTGGAAAAACAGCTCGAAGAAAACGCCAGAAGGCTCAAGGAACATTATCAGAAAATCCAGAGCCAAATCAAGGAAAAAGAACTGCAGAAAAAAGAACAGAAACAGGAAGCCGTTAACTTCATCTGCGACTGGCAGTAGTAGTTGTTTAACATATTGAAATCTTTCCCTTTTCAGGACTTTCTGTCCTGAGGATAATCGTATATGTATTGCTGAATGAAAACCCTGATATGCCGTAATATGGCTAAAAGGATTACTGTATCACTCATGCTCAGCCCTGGAGGTAAGGGTCTGGCCTGGCATTCACTTTAATTTATAATTTGTGCTTCGTCCGCCACCAGCCTCTTTTTGTAGAATATCCTTCTTCATTAAATCCTGAATATCCCGGAGAGCTGTATCTTGTGAACACTTGTTAATTTTTGCCCATTTTGAGCTTGTCAACTTTCCGTCAAATCCATCAAGAAGTCTGTTTATAATATTTTGTTGCCTGACATTGAGAATTGTGGCGGAATGTAATTTCCAGAATTCTGCTTTACGAAATACTTTCGATAAAGTTTTATCTGTGGATTCAATAGCATTTATTAAACATTGCAAAAACCATAAAATCCATTCTGTTATATCTGAATTTCCTTTTTGCGCTTTTTCCAGTTTCTCATAATACTGTTTCCTTTCAACCCTGATTTGTGCAGACATACTGTAGAACCGCATGACACTTTTGTCAGAACGTGCCAATGTCATATCCGTAATTGCTCTTGCAATTCGTCCGTTTCCATCGTCGAACGGATGAATTGTCACGAACCATAAATGAGCTATAGCTGCTTTAAGAACCAGGTCTGTATCATGCTCGTTTTCAAACCAGTCCAGGAATCTTATCATTTCCGGTTCTATCCTGTCAGAACCCGGGGCTTGATAGTGAACCTTTTCTTTTCCCATAGGCCCTGACACAACTTGCATAGGCCCGGTCGTAT
>JAAYQC010000017.1 GCA_012519515.1 Bacteroidales bacterium
AGAGTGAAGCCTGTTCTTGAAACACTCGAGAGAATTAAGGAGATGGGGGTCTGGCTTGAGATCACGACTCTTCTGATACCTGGAGAGAACGACTCGGAAGAAGAGTTAAGAAGCATAGGGGAGTTTATAGCCGGCCTGGACAGAAATATCCCCTGGCATGTTTCCCGATTTTTTCCTCAGTACCAATTTGGCGATCTTTCAGCCACACCTGTATCCACGCTTGAACTGGCCCTGGAAATCGGATATCAGGCAGGTTTAAAATACGTTTATCCGGGAAATATTCCGGGAGAATCCAATACCGTGTGCTTTAACTGCAAAGAGATTTTGATTAGGAGAACAGGATTTAGTATCGGTGAAATGAAAATCAAGGATTCCAGGTGTCCCAATTGCGGTGAATTCATTTGTGGAATATGGAGTTAATGCATATAGGTTAAAGTAGTTCAATAAGACAAACTCTGCTGCGACATAAATGTCACAGCTACGAAAAGAAACCCCGGTAAACCGGGGTGAGAAAAACGTGGCAATGGTGGGATTCTGTTTTCTTAGAAGCCCGGTTCACCGGGCTTCTTTTGTATAGAGATGGTTATAGATTCATAGCGGTTATTATATAATGGAAATGCGCATTATTAAATCATAATCAGAGCGCTGACGCATAATATATATTATGTAAACTAACGTAGATGTATTGGTTTTATTGCCTGAAATGCACCTTCCCCTTGCAAAAAAAGCGGTTTTTTATCAGGTGAGATGATTTGGAAAATCTTTCACCTCAGAGATGAATTTATTACTCTACCACAGTTTTTCCGTTAAAAAAACTTCTCTCGTTCTCCTTACCTTTTTCATCGCACCCAAAATCTAATTTCCACATTTCTCTTTCCATTTTTCTATCTAATTTCCCTATCGGGAGAATTCATGCGTCTCTTACAAGTTATTCACATAAAATGGCTTTAAAAGATTGTAATTCAATGAATTAAACATTTTTATTTATCTCTGCAGTTTAAATTCTCAAATCCACATAAATTACAAATCTTTATTTCATTAATTCATCTCAGAGGTAAAATTCAAACGACTGCGACATCAATGTTGCAGCAACTAAAAGAAACCCCGGTTAACCGGGGTAAGAAAAATCGTGGCAATGGAATTTTAATTTCTTATTAGACCGGTTCACCGGGCTTATATTTAATAGAGGCAGCATTTATGCCGCCGATTATTGCCGCCATTTACGCCTCCGATTTCCTCCCCCAACCCAAAACCCTTTGTTTCCTGAAATTTCCAATAAATTCTCCCGACATCATTCATCATATCCACCCCTTAAATATCCTCTTAAACGTCCCCTGTCTCAAAAAAAACCATCTTTCAACTAATTTCAGCCACTTTTTTCTTCATTCAGGGATACATCAGAATACTCTTTTTTTTCACATATTGTGTATGTTTATTTTAAGTTTTTATTATATTATGAAGAAAGGGCACCAACGAACTACTTAATCGATTAAAGAGGGGCGAATTAATGACATCTTCAATGAAGCTTTTCAGATTAAGCTGGACTGTCATCATCTTGGCGTTTTCCTTCATTTATGCTCAGCAGGACGACTACAAAGATACCATCTGGGTAAAGGTCACTTTCTATGACTTCCACTCCGACGGATCAAACCCTGAGTTTGAGTGTGACCATGATGGTGGTCTTCTGCGAACAGGCATGGTCGCCCCAACTCTCGATGCCGATATGAAACCAGTTCTTGGCCCCAACCCCTTTATTAATTACTTCATCAAGTACTGGTACCGGGATTGGAAGAACGGTGGTGGCCAGGGAGATTTTGACCGCCCGGTTTATAACCGCAACGACTATGTACGAACCACTACCGTCAATCACGATACATCTTTTAAAAACATAGTAATCGACAGTTTCCTTGTTTTCAATCATCGGGGAAATGGTGTCTACGAGTATGTCAACAACAGTTTCTTTCCCCTCGATAATCAGGGATTCGGAAACGAAAATCTCAGTCATAATTACTCCTTCACCATGGAACTGCACCGCGAGTTTATAAAAACCGATGGTCTGACTTTCAGTTTTACTGGTGATGATGATGTCTGGGTATTTATCGATGGCAGGCTG
>JAAYQC010000109.1 GCA_012519515.1 Bacteroidales bacterium
ATCGTGTAACATTGATGAGGCATTCCAGGAGGCAATGACCGCTCACATGGGAACAAGGGCCTTCCTTGAGGGCCGGACAATGTACTGGGACAAAGACAAGGAAGAGATAAGCAGAGGTTAGAAAGATCTGGTTTATACCGGAACTGCTTAATAACATATTCTAAAAGCAAATATTCCACCTGAATTTTCAGATTCAGATCAGCAATGTTAATTTTACATGTGAAACCCTGACATGTATGGGCTGGCGTTTAATGGTATAGTTTTTGATCTCTTTACTTGTCTGTTCATTACCTAAACAATGACATGTATCTGAAAACAAAGTGTTAAGGCAGAATTAAAAATATTTGCTATGAATTCATCACCTGAAAAAACAAGTCCGAAGGGCAGCAATTTCCTTCGTCCGGTAATGCTGCTCCTGCTTTGGATTATTATTCCGGGTGTTGTTGCAGAAGCTCAGTACTTTGGAAGAAATAAACCCAGCTACCGGAAATTTGAATTCGATGTCGTTCAAACCCCAAACTTTGAACTCTACCATTACATGAAGAATGATTCGCTGCTGAAGTCAATCTCATGTTGGAGCGAAAACTGGTACAGCATGCATCAGACTATATTCAGGGATACCTTCCTAACAAGGAACCCTCTCATATTCTACACCACCCATGCCGATTTCCAGCAGACAAACACCATAAGCAGCCTTATTGGCACCGGGACCGGAGGAGTTACGGAAAGCCTGAAAAACAGGGTTATTATGCCTGTTGCCTCATCACTTGCACAGACCGATCACACGCTGGGACACGAGCTTGTTCATGCCTTTCAGTACAACCTTTTCCTCAACCCCGACACGATGAGGAAGCTATCGATCAACAATGTCCCTCTCTGGATGATTGAAGGCATGGCGGAATATCTTTCCATTGGAAGTGTCGACCCCAATACCTCGATATGGATGAGGGATGCCATCCTGAGCAATGACTTCCCTACACTCAAACAACTATCGACCGATTCAAGATATTTCCCCTACCGCTGGGGTCAGTCTTTCTGGGCAATGGCGGGAAAAACCTGGGGAGATACGATAATAATGCCCCTTTTGAAAAAAACTGCCGAGCTGGGAGTCAATGAAGCTGTAAAAAAAGTTCTCGGCTACGAGGAAAGTACAATCTCAGCTTTATGGAGACTTGCCTCCGAGGAACACTATAAAAAATACCTTGAGGGGAAAAGCGACAGTCCTGTCGGAAGGATGGTAGTTTCAAAAGCAAATGCAGGTGAAACAAACATCTCTCCTTCAATAAGCTCCGACGGAAAATACCTCGCTTTTTTCTCCGAAAAGGATCTTTTCACCCTCGATCTCTTCCTTGCCGATGCGAGAACCGGAAAGATTATAAAGAAACTTTCGAGTGTGGTAAGGGATAATGAAATAGATGACTTCAACTTCATTGAATCGGCAGGAACATGGTCGCCCGACGACTAAAAGTTTGCATTTGTCGTTTTCAGCAAGGGGGTAAACAAACTCGCGATTCTCGACGTGGCACGGTCAAAAATAACAAGGGAATACCGGATACCGGGAGTTCAGTCCTTCTCGAACCCTGCATGGTCGCCCGATGGCAGGAAGATAGTCGTAACCGGACAGGTGGACGGGATCAGCGATCTCTACCTGTTCGACCTGAATACATTCGAAGCAGAGCGGCTGACCGGCGATTTTGCATCCAACATTCATCCTGCATGGTCGCCCGACGGGAGATACATCGTATACTCACAGGAACGGATAAATGATGTCCCCGGAAAAAAGAAGTTCAGCTTCGACATCGCGATTTACGACCTGGAGAAGAAAACCACCGAAGTAATCGACCTGTTCGGCGATGCTTTCAACCTGAATCCCTGTTTCTCGCCCGACGGGAAAGGGATTTTCTTCCTCTCAGATGCTGACGGTTTCAGAAATTTATATAAATACGAACTGGAAAGCGAACGGGTATACCGTCTCACTGATTATGCCAGAGGCATCAGCGGGATAACAGCCTATTCGCCTGCCATCAGCGTTCCGTCGGGAGGTAAGCTGATCGCCTACAACTACTACAGAAAAACTTATTACGAGATATGGACAGCCGAAGAAAGTCAGTTTGACAGGATCGAGGTCGACCGTAACTTTACCGACATGAGCGCGGCCACTCTTCCTCCACTGAAGCATGCCGCCGCGAACATAGTGGACAAAGGGCTTTTCAACAGAGCGGAAATGCCTAAACTGGAAGTCGATTCGATGAAAATTATACCCTACAAATCGCGCTTCAAGCTCGATTACATTTCCAACAGCGCAAGCGTAGGCGTATCAACCGGGATCTACAGGAACGGGATGGCCGGAAGTGTCAACGCGATCTTCAGCGACATGGTAGGAAATAATCAGCTCTTCACCTCCCTTAACCTTAACGGAGAAATATATGATTTCGGAGGACAGGTCGCGTTCATCAACCAGAAGAGCAAGGTAAAATGGGGCGGAGCTGTCTCCCACATACCATACCTTATGGGAGGGATGAACCTGGTCCTGGATACCATCCCGTATAAAGACAGTCAACTCCCGGTCTACAATTTCATGGTCAACTTCATCAGGATGTTCGCGGATAATATTTCATTGTTCGCTTCATATCCCCTTTCGCAGACCAGAAGGTTTGAATCGCAGGCTTCATCATCGTGGTACTATTACAGGTTCGACAGATACAATTATTATTATACCCTGGATCAGATTCCCATCGGCGGAAATAAAGAGAAGTTGAAAGCCCCGAAGGGAGATAACTTCCAGCAGATATCACTCGCGTACGTGGAAGACAATTCCTATTTCGGCATGACAGCGCCCATGCAGGGCCACAGGGCAAGGCTCCAGCTTGAAAAATACTTTGGAGCGGCAAACATATTTACAACCCTGGCCGATTACAGGAAATACTTTTATGCCCGGCCTGCCACCTTTGCCCTGAGGTTCTACAACTACGGCATGTTCGGGAAAGATGCAAAAGACGGGGTTATAATGCCATTTTACCTGGGATATCCATGGATTATAAGAGGTTATGAAGATATAAGATACGACCGCTCTGCAGCCGAAGATAACAGGTTCGACATATCGTGGCTCTCGGGAACAAGGATAGTGGTAGGAAATGCCGAACTACGGTTCCCATTCTCGGGTCCCGAAAGGCTGGCTCTTATCAAATCGAAATTCTTCCTCGCCGACATTAACCTGTTTGTCGATGCAGGACTGGCATGGAGTGAAGGAACAAAGGTGTCATTTAATCTGAAGCCTGAAACCTTGAATCTGAGTAACATTCAGGAAATGCCGGAAAAGAAGAATGAAAGCTCGCCAATAATAAGCACCGGTGCTTCCGTAAGGGTTAACGTGATGGGTTATCTCATCCTTGAACCTTATGTTGCTGTACCTTTTCAGAACGGAGGATTTAAAAATATCCAGTTCGGTCTGAACTTCACTCCGGGCTGGTAACTAGTTGCGGTACGCGGCCATTTTTTACTATCTTGCAGAGCTTTTATTTAACATTGTAATCGACTATTGAAAATGCACGAAAGTTTTACCGAATGGATTGATAATCTGGTTCCCTGGCTTCTTCATCATGGGCTAAGAATAGTGTTTATCGGGGTGCTGGCATACCTGCTTAACAGAATACTGGGAAGAATAATAGTCAGGACTGTAAGGATCGCGGTGGTAAGAGATGAAGATACGTCGATCGAAGCAGAAAAGAAGCGGGAGGATACCCTTATCCATATTTTCAGGGGCGCCCTCAGGGTAGTCCTCATAGTCCTGGCAATATTGATGATACTGCAGGAATTTGGCATGAAAATAGGACCTATTCTTGCAGGTGCCGGAATTGTAGGGGTTGCAGTCGGTTTCGGCGGACAATACCTGATAAAGGATGTCATAACCGGCCTGTTCATGATTCTCGAAAACCAATACCGGATAGGTGATGTAGTTAAAATAGACGGCACTGAAGGCACTGTTCAGGACATAACCCTCAGAAAGACTACTTTACGGGATTTGGATGGCACTGTTCATCATATTAATCACGGATCCATTGTCCTGGTCTCAAATCTCTCGAAAGACTTTGCCAGGGTTAATCTTGAAGTCTGTGTTGACTACAGCACCAATCTCGAACATCTTATCGATGTGGTCGACAGGACAGGCAGGGAACTTGCTGAAGACCCGAACTTCAAGGATTCCATTATCACTCCCCCTAAATTCCTCAGGGTGCAGAATTTTGCCGACCATGGCATTGTCATTAAAATCCTTGGCGACACCAAACCGCTTAAGCAGTGGGAAATAACAGGAGAACTAAGAAAAAGACTCAAGATAGCATTCGACAGGGAAGGTATTGAAATACCATTGCCGCAAACTGTAATACACCAGGCTGAATAATCTGAGGATAGTTCCGTCAACTGCTGATCTTTGTAATTGCTTCCTTAAGAAGCCTGTCAATACTTACAAAGCGATAACCTCTGACTTTCAGCTCCTTCACGAGTCCGGGAAGCAGAAGATAGAATTTGTCAGTCCGGCGGGGATCCGTACCGGCATGAACAAGAAGGATAAATCCGTTCAATCCGGTTCCGGAACTGCTTTCATACGACAGAATCGAATTCAGAATTGTCCTGCTGTCAACATAAGCAGAACCCATCTCCGGATGCGTGTAATCGGCATTGCTCCTTGTTCCGGGCGTGAAATTTATAAGCTGAAGCCCATATTCCCCGGTCCATGAGGCAATGGTATCATTATACCACTCATACGGAGGAAGGAAATAAGGCGCCTCTTCCTTACTGATACCATATCTCTGTAATTCATCATATGAGGCTTCAAGGTCATTAAGAAATTCCTCACGGCTAACAAGAAGACTGTCTCTTTTCACCCAGTCGCAATACAGGAGATGATTGTCGGAGTGCGAGCCAAGGTAATTTCCGCCTGCAGCCAGCAATCTTATCCATGGTTCAAATTCCCTGTTCCTGTAAAACTTCCCCGTGAAAAAAAAAGATGCTTTGATATCTTCTTCATCCAACAACCCCGAGATGGACTCAAGTCCGTCACCGAATTCATCACCCGTGAAAACAAGGGCAATCTCCTTTACCGATGTATCTCCCCTGATTATTGCACCATGACTGAAGGTATAGCGGGTATCATTTTCCGAACAGGCCGAAAAAACTGTCAGTAAGAGTGCTGTAATTAATATTGTCAGTTGCCTGGACATCAACCTGGTATTTTCAGTTTATCATGCGCTCTGATACCCGGGTTCATATAAGGGCACCATTCATACAGACCTTTTGCACTTTGAAATCATCATCAAAAACAACAAGATCAGCTCTGTATCCGGGTTCAATGCTGCCCCTGCCGGCAATTCTCATTACCCTGGCCGGATAAAGCGTTGCCATCCTCAGGGCCTCTTCAAGTGGTATGGACACATGTTTTACGCAATTCTCCACTGCTTTCATCATGGTAAGAGCCGATCCTGAAAGGGTTCCGTCAGGAAGGGTGAATCTGTCTTCCCTCCTGATATGCATATAGGCTTCCTTCCGGTTTTCCTCCACTGCATCGGAAATAAGGAAAAGCCTATCGCCCAGGAGCTTCTTGGCTATGGAGACCATGTTGTAATCAACATGTATTCCATCGGCAATAATGCTTGCAAAAACCCCGGGTGTCTGGAACACTGCTGCCGTCAGACCGGGATTCCTGTGATGAAGCGGCGACATTGCATTGTACAAATGGGTTGTTGTCCTTATTCCATTCCTGAATCCTTCCACTGCTTCATTAAAGGTGGCATTGCTGTGACCTGCTGCAACCACTATTCCGTGATTATTCAACAGTTCAATGACCTCAGGGCTGCAGAGTTCCGGTGCCAGCGTCATCATTCCGATGACTCCCGCGGACTGAGAGACAATGGCTTCGACATCCTCCTTGACCGGAGGCCTGATATATTCCATGATATGAGCGCCTCTGCGCAGCGGATTAATAAAGGGCCCTTCTATATGCAATCCGAGAAGTGCCGGATCAGGATTCTCATCCGCAACCTTAATGACCTGCCTGTAAACTTCCATCGAATTGGTCGGGATCGCGATCAGAAAACCTGTTGTTCCCGTACGGACTATGGCGCGTGTTATGGCAGCCAGAGCTTCAGGTGTCGGATCAGAGGAAAAGAGATATCCGCCGCCACCGGCAATCTGAAGATCTATGAATCCTGCCGACAGGTAGTTCCCTCCACAGTCGATTATTTCACATTCCGTGGGGATAGAAAAGGGCTCTGTGATGGAATCGATTTTATTACCTCTGACTATCAGCACCTTCCCTTCTATCGTTTCAGTACCTGTGAATATCCTGGCATTTGTAAAAGCAAGTGACATGTGTTTTCAATATTTCGAGCGGCAGGGTAACAAATGAATCTCAGCGTAAATGCCGGCCTGTGAAAGGACAAGGGGCTGGCTGATCAGTAATATTAAAGCTACCAATCTAATCTTTTGCATCTTACTCTGTTTAAGCATATTGTTATTTATTTAACAGAACCTGCGAATATAAAACAATGAAGGTAGTCAATTATTCCGAAAGCCTTTCTTCAGGTTTTTCATCTGTCGGAATGAACTGTGGATCAGGCTTATCATCTTCCGTTATCAACAGTGCTTCAGGTTTTTCTCCTCGGCTCACCATATTCCCGACAGTCATCAGAATAATGGTCATAAGTATTACAATAGTTATTACCTCCTCATTTAAAAATGGAATTCTCGATACCTGAGGAATACTGATGAAAAGAAGAATGGTAATCAGACCCCTGGGGCCGAAATACACCAGCGGGACGGGATCCATCCTGAGAATAAACTTGAAAAACAAGTACCTGAGCAAGAATATTCCAAGGGTTATGGCACTTGCTATCAATAAGTTGTCCCATTGCAGCAAACCTTCCACCTTCACATAGAAACCAAAGATTATGAAGAATAAGGATCGTACGAGAAATGTGAGTTCTATGAGAATGGTTTTGAATGACTTGATATCGGTTCGGAATTTTTCAAAATTGACGTACTTTTTAAGAAAATCACGTTCAAGCAGGTGATTGTTCGAAAGGGTAAGCCCGAATATCATGACAAGAAGAAGAGCAGGAAGTACCAACATTTTGGCCAGAGTATAAATCAGCACAATTGAGGTTATAATGAGAACGTAGTTCACATGGTAGGAGATCTTGTGAAGAAGGGCGGCAAGTATAAGTGTGGTAACAACCCCCAGCACTATGGTTATCAAACTTTTAAAACCGAGAGCCATAATACTGTCGCCGATGGGACCATCTCCCAGCAATATGAAGTCGAAAAATATTATACCGAAAATATCCGAAAACGAACTTTCATAAACAACAAACTCTTTTTCTGAGGGTTTGAGAAGCGATGCGGCAGGGATGGCAACAGCGCTGCTTATTATTCCAAGCGGCATCGCGTTAAGTATTGAATCCTTGAATGAATACCCGAAGAATTTGGTCAGCATGAACGTAAGGATAGCCGTGAAAAGCAGGAACAAAAAGAATGCTGCCGTAATTGATTTCAATATAATGCCTTTCTTGCTTTTCTCGAGCTTCAGATCCAGACTTGCTTCCAGAACTATCAAAATCAGTCCGATGGTTCCGATTACGGGAAGCACCGGCTGAAGATTCGGGATACTGATGGGCAGGTGCCTGAGAACGAGCTGAAGCACAATACCCATGAATATCAGAAGTATTACCGAAGGGATCCTGGAATATTTACCCGATATATCGAAAATGTAGGCAAGAACGACAATAATGCACAGGGCCAGAATGATGTAATTTGTCATGACTTATCAGATTGATGGTATTAACTTTCTATGAATCTCTTTATATCAAGGATGCGGCCGGCCACAACAAGGATGTCCTTTTCGCAAAGCGGGGCAAGCGGATCAAACGACATATTGACCTTGTAGTCCCTTTTGAACAAGGATGTCAGAACACCGTCTTTGGGAGGATTTTTAATGGCAATAAGCCTTAGATGGAATCTTTCCCCGATATTTATGGTTTCGGGAGCATGACCGATATATTTGGACGGGACCAGGATCTCAGCCACTGCATACTCTTCATTGAGTTCTATAACTCTCCGGGTATTCTTCATCTGAAGCATCGACGCGAGGTGAGATGCAGAATCCTCAAGCGGCATTACCACCTCATCTATCCCTATCTGATTCAGTATGCTCTGATGAGTCTGATGAATAGCCCTGCCAATTATGCGCTTCACCTTCAGATTTTTCAGTATGGATGCTGCCAGTATGGAAGAACCGACGTCCTCGCCTATAGCC
>JAAYQC010000110.1 GCA_012519515.1 Bacteroidales bacterium
ATAAAGATGGCAATGGTCGCCTGTCAAGGCTGCTTACCACGCTTTTATTGATGAAGCTGGATTATCAGTTCGTCCAGTATGTCTCTTTTGAGAATGTTATTGAATCCCGAAAGGATGAATACTACCGGGTACTTGTTGCAGGGTAGAAGGATCGTTATAAAGACAATGAAAGGATCGATGCCTGGGTTTTGTTTTTTATGCAGTGTCTGATCACCTTAACAGAAAGACTGGAGGCCAAATACGAAACTTACAGTAAGCTCAAGACAGCGCTGAACAAACGTCAGCAAGAGGTACTGGATTATATTGGAGCGAATGAGCCGGCCCAGGTAGGTGATATAGAAAAAGCTTTGAAACAATACTCACGGAACACCCTGAAGAAAGATCTTGCTTTCCTGGTAAAGGAAGGGTTATTATTAAAAACCGGAGACCGTAAAGGCACCAGGTATCACAAAGCTGTGAAACCATGACATTTGCCTGATAGAAAAATCCCACGGGGACAGGTCTTGCAAGTCTCTTACAATGAGGATTTGACCTTAAAGGACGCTAAACGCCTAATCCTGAGCCTCTTACTTTTATTCACCCCCTTTCCCTCCCGTCCCTGCATTCACTCACCCCCTTTCCCTCCCGGTAGCTCCCTGCATTCACTCACCCCCTTTCCCGTTTCCCCCAAAGGGGAAAAGCTTCTTCAAATGGAAGTTACTGCTCAATTTGTTTATCAAATATCGCGTGCCACGCACCGCGTACCGTTACGTTATAACAATGTTATAACAATGTTATAACATGTTTTAGGCTTTATTTCAGATAGTCAGCCACATAGGAAGAGACCGCAAGAGAATGTATTATGTATTATGTATTATAGGCGATATGCTGCATTAGAAGAGACCGCAAGACTGCAAGACCGCAGGACAATGTATTATGTATTATGTATTATAGGCGATGTGTTATAGGCGATGTGCTGCATTAGAAGAGACCGCAAGACTGCAAGACTGCAAGACCGCAAGACTAGAAAAGCCGTCTCATATTATAACTGGGACGGCTTCTTTAATGGGGTTGCAGTGTTATTCCGCGGGATGAATTGCCTCTACAGGGCAAACTTCAGCGCATGAACCGCAATCGGTACATACATCCGGATCGATTTTATAGATTTCACCTTCCGATATTGCTTCCACCGGGCATTCATCTATGCAGGTTCCGCAAGCAGTACAGTCGTCACCAATTTTGTAAGCCATCTTAATCTTTTTTTAGTTAATTATACAACGATAACACAAACATATCTGAAATTTTTCAAATGTAAAAGAATCTTTGCCGTTTCATCAGTATATAATTTTTATTTCAATGGTCTGATAGCCTGCCCCGCTCAAGCGGGGGAACCCACATGTTTGAGAATTATATACATAAGTGTTCGTGTATGCAATACATGTGGGTTTCATAACTTAATATTTCTTACCGGTAAGCAAAGATGATGCCTGATTAATCAGAAATCGAGACTGAATGACAGGTAGAATATCCTTGGAAGGATGTAGCGGTTTTCAACACCCCATGCCCAGTCGGCCCGGACGAAGTAACCCAGCAGCTGGGCCCTGAGCCCGGCTCCGAATCCGGCCACGATTGGGTCCCTGTTACTGTCGAGAACGACCGTCACGGGGCCGTTTCTGTATGTCTCGGTATCCCATGAATTTTTACCCGACCACGGGTCACGTCCCGTCCATGCTGTACCTATATCACCGAAGGCAACAATCTGGAGGCTGTTCAGGAAATTTGACTTAAGCGGATGACCTGCAAAATACCTAACAAAAGGCCATCTTATTTCACTGTTGATAAGTGCAAAATTGTTTCCGTTCCTTATGTTCTGGGTGAATCCCCTCATATTTGTAGCCAGCGCCTGGAAACCGTAGTTCTGGTTTGGACTGACGGGCATTGACCTGTCGAACATATCGTACTTGTTGAACAGGTATCCCATCCAGTTATCGACACCGCCGAGATAGTACACCAGTTTGGTGGGTCCGAAAGAGGAGCTTGCTGCAAAGCGGTTGGCCCAGATAAGTTCGCGGTGTATACGGATGTAGTGTCTGAAATCGCCCCCTATGACGAACATATCGGATTTCTTCTCCGGTATCTGCCTGTAATACTCCCCGAAAACCTTGAATCTTGTTCCGAAGTAGATATTCACCGCTCGTTTCCGGGTATTGTCATATATCACCTCTCCCTTAAGTCCGCCCCAGTGTCTTGTTATACTTTCAGCGTTAAGCGAGTTATAATCGAGTGCAAGCACCACGTAGCGGTCGTTTCTGTACGACAATGTACCTTTCAGCGCCAGCACCGGGGTAATGGGCATGGTATATCCTATGTAGGCATTATGGGTGTGGGTTTTGTACAGATATCCCAATTCATCCTGACTGAAATATGCCTGTCTGTGAAAAATAAACTGTTTGTCGTATCTCCCCTTGAGGCTTTCGAAGCTAAGCAGATATTCGTTGCTGTCGAAGTCGCCTGCAAACCTTACTCCGGCAGTGAGCCTGTAATCCTCGAAAAGGTCGAGTATCCCGAAACGGGTAAGAAGGTTTATCCCCGGATTGTAATATCCCGAACCCCCGTTAAAAACCTGGTAGGTGTTGTTAAGAAAGGTGAAGTCGATCTGGTTTGCAATGTAATTGTTGTAGAATGAGGTCTCGTATATCCTGATCAGGGGGATGTCGATCTTGCCGGTGTCAAGGTCGATGTCCATGTAGTCTTTTCTCCACTGGAGGTCGTAGTAGTTCTGTTTCTCCTTTTCAAAGATATAGTGATTAATGTTTATCGGTTCGTTCGAGGGAAGATATTCATACCATGGTTTAGTTAGGGTATCCCTTCGCCTTTTGGCCTCGGCAATCAGCCATTTCCTGATAGTTTCTATGCTGTCCTCCCTGTGGAACATCAGGTTCTGTTCTTTCCTGAAATTGGTCAGGTTAATCTCGCTTGCCGGTATTGTTTCCCTTTCATCCCTGCTGCCTTTTCTCAGCATGAATTTGTTATCCTTGAACAGCACTTCAGCAAACTGCGATCCGGGAAGCGACTGGTTGATGATGTTCCTGTCGTAGTTGGTGGCGGGCGCCGACCTGATGAAGTAGCGGTAATGCATCGCGGTGTCGATGTAGCTGATAGCGCTGTCGAACACTGCAGTGTACCTGTTGAGTATCCCGTTGCCGTCGCCTATGAATGAAATTACTTCGCCGCTGTCCTCCGATGGCTGGTATTTTGCTGAATACCCTTCTTCTGCAAGTCGTACAAGGACATTGTCCCTTTTGTCGAGGTTATAGCTGAACAGATCGAAGCGAGAGGAGAGTTTTTCAAAGGGATCGGCAGTATTGCTTAGTGTATCCGAAATCCTGTTCGAGGAAAACAGGATTGTATTCGGATGATTCTTCATGAACACCGGATTAAGGTCATCGGCCACGTCGCGTGTTATCTGTTCATTGGTACCCGATGCAACCGTATGGATATATATATCCGTCACCCCGTCCTTGACTGCCGACATAACGAGTCTTGTTCCCTCGGGCGAATATGCAAAGTCGAGCACCTTGTCGAAATAGAGGAAATTCCGTTGTTCTGTCTTCTCCTCTTCAGTACGGTAGAAGTATATTACCATTCCTGCCTTCTCTTCGTTCAAAAATGTCAGAATGCTTCCGGCAGGATGCCAGGCAATCACGGGGTATTTGGTATCAGTTTTGTGCTCGTATTTCGGTTCTGCCTTGAATATGACCTTTGATTTTCCTGTTGCCTGGTCGAAGAGCCAGATTCTTTTCTTTCCCCAGTCATTTGTAACCCAGGCAATATATTTTCTGTCGGGACTGATTTTGACCTGCTGGAAGATCTGTTCCTTTTTCGATTTCGCTAGTGTGGTGCCGGCTTCATCGGAGGGCATATTCCTGTCGTCCTTGAATTCTTCGGCATAGTATTCCTTCCATTCGGCAAGCAGGTCCTTGAACTTCACTCCCGTGGCATAAAAAAGCCCGTCGTCGATGTTCTTGTAAACCTTGGTAAGGTAGATGATGTTTGGGATGAGTGTTTCCCCGTATTTTCTTCCGATGAATCTCCAGAATGACTGCCCGGCATAAACTGCATCATCAAATTCGAGATGGTTGATATTCTTGTATTTACCCGATTTAATGCCGTCCTTGACTCTGTTCTCAACTTCGTAATCCCAGCCCCATGAGACGTAGTTGATAAGGCCCTTGATATACCAGTCGGGCATATATATTACGGATGAGCTTGATATCCTGTTTTTGAAGTCAGCATTGTACAGCATCTCGTTGATGATCGATTCGGTTATTGATGCCGCTATTTGTTTCTGGTAGGAGACATGGTCGCCCTCGTAATAGAGCATTACCTTGTTCTGAATAATCCTGCTGAACCCGCCGGTGTTGTATGACTCCTCGTCGTAAGTCACCAGTCCGATATTTGACTGCCTGTATTCGTTGTTCTTGTTGAAGACGATGAGAATAAGCCTTTTCTCGAGGTCATAGTCAAAATAATCCTCTATCTCGTCGAGCTTTTTCATCGCGTAAGCGGCGGTGAACTGGGCAATTTCGCGGCCATACTCATTGAAATAGCAGTCGAAATCGTCAAACCTGTAGAACTGCCAGTAATAATCATAATACTGCACCCTGTTCTTTCCGAATGTCATCTGGTGGCCGTTATAAAACTGACCTTCGGCATTGAAGAAGATGATGAATGCAAGAAAACAAGTTACAAGCCTTAAAAACTTTCTCATTACTAATACTCCAATTCCCCGGAACGGACTAATTGCCTTCAAATTTTGTTCCAAAATGGCTTTGTCAGTCAGCAAAACTAAAGATATTCTTTAAAAGAATCTTAATATCCCGGTCAAACTTTATTATTTTTGTGGTATTGATATATTGATCAGCTTTTGGTCTGATCTTTGATGCGGAGTTTTGGATGAAAATTCAAATAAACATGGTTTTCGTTCGTTCTTAGTATTGCCAGATGGCATATACATGCTTGAATCGGTTCAACAATAACAAAATAGAATAGAAAGATGAAGAGGTTTTTTTTCACTGTGTTTTTTGCATTGAGCGGCATAATTATCCTTGCCCAGCCTGTTATGAAGATCTCAGCGACGGAGCATGATTTCGGAAAATTCAAGGAAGAGGCAGGACGTCAGAAGTTTGATTTCATCGTTCAGAACACCGGCAATCAGCCGCTTGTTATCCAGAATATAGTTGCTTCCTGCGGATGTACCACCCCGGAATGGACAAAGAATCCGATTCCTCCAAAGGGCACAGGAGTTGTCACGGCCATTTACGATCCTCAGAACCGGCCCGGTCAGTTCAACAAGACACTGTCGGTTTATACCAATTCGAAACCGGCGGTTACCGTTCTCGTGCTTAAGGGAGAAGTCATTCCCCGCGAAAAGACGGTAGAGGAATTATTTATTTTCCCGGTCGGTCCGGTCAGGTTTGAGAGCAATCATCTTGCCTTCACGAATGTAAAGAAGACCGAGAAGAAGATAAGGACCATGCAGGTTATCAACACCTCGAAAGAGCCTGCAAAGATAGAGTTTGACAATGTGCCCCAGCATATTACCCTCAAGGCCACACCACAGACACTCAAGCCCGGTCAGAAAGGTATTATTGAAGGGAGCTACGATGCTACCAAAAACAACTCATGGGGATATACTACTGACATTATAAGGATTAAGATCAATAATGTGGTTGACCAGAAGGTTTATTACGCGGTAAGCGCGAATCTTGTTGAGGATTTCTCGGGACTTTCGAAGGACGATATGGAGAAGGCGCCGGTATTCAATATTGCCTCCAAGACCGTTGATCTGGGCAAGATACCGGGTTCTACTTCCAATGATGTTGAATTCAAATTCACCAACGGAGGAAAGAGAGATCTTATCATCAGGCATATTAAGGCATCCTGTGGCTGCACTGCCGTTCAGCAGGGCATCCTGGGCCAGGGTATCAAGCCGGGTGAGACCGGATCGATAAAGGCCGTTTTCAATTCGGGCGGTTACAAGGGCAGGACAACCAAGGCGATCTATGTTTATACCAACGACCCTAAAAACTCAGAGGTTGTGCTTATGATAAATGCCGATGTTGACCAGGAGCTTGCCAGTAAGAAGTGAAATCGCTTAAGATACGTGAGGGTGTTGATCAGCCTCCCAGCATCAATCCCGACGTGTTCGCGTCGGGTGTAAAAAAAAGGAAAAAATATTCCGTCAATGAATATGTAAAGGGAATACGGGACGGCAACCGGGCCATCCTGAGTCAGGCTATTACACTTGTTGAGAGTTCTCTTCCCGATCATAAGTCAGCCGCGCGTTCGATAATTGAAAAATGTCTTCCTGAAAGTTCCACGTCGGTAAGGATAGGTATCACCGGAGTTCCGGGGGCAGGCAAGAGCACATTCATCGAAACCTTCGGGCTTTATGCCGTTTCAAGGGGACGGAAGGTGGCAGTGCTTGCAATTGATCCGAGCAGTCAGCAATCGAAAGGCAGCATACTGGGAGACAAGACCAGGATGGAAAAGCTTGGAAACAGCCCCGATGCCTTTATAAGGCCATCACCTTCAGCCGGAACTCTCGGCGGTGTTGCCAGAAAAACAAGGGAGACCATAATCCTTTGTGAAGCAGCAGGTTTTGATACGATAATAGTTGAAACGGTGGGTGTCGGTCAGTCGGAAACCGCGGTGCGTTCGATGGTCGATTTTTTTCTTCTGCTTATGCTTACCGGTACCGGGGATGAAATACAGGGGATAAAAAGAGGGATAATGGAGATGGCCGATGCCATTGCAATAAACAAGGCTGACGGGCAGAACCGTCTCGCGGCGGAAACATCGAGGATAATGTTCCAGAATGCACTCTCGCTTTTCCCTGCCGGCCGGTCGGGCTGGAAACCCCTGGCGCTGACATGCTCTGCTCTCGATGGTACGGGAATAAAGGAGATATGGGATATGATCGCCGGCTATGTTAAGTTTACCGAAGGAACAGGTTATTTTGAAGAAATGAGGAAACAGCAGTCGGTCGTAAGGATGCATGATGTTATTACCGACAGCCTGGGCTCATTGTTTTACAGCGACGAGAGGGTAAAGGCACTTATCCCTGTCCTTGAGAAGGAGCTGGGGAAGGGATCGGTAACTTCTTACCGGGCCGCGGAGATCCTTCTTGATAAATATTTCAAAAAATAATATGACTTCACAATAATTCATATCTTTGCGCGAGTTCAGAAGGTTGTTAATAAAGGGATTAATTAAAATTCAAAACACTCGCAGATGAAGAAGATATTCAGCTTTGCATTAGTGGCTGCCATTGTAGCCGCATGTTCATCCGAACCGCATTATGTAATAAACGGCAAGATTGAGGGAGCCGACAGTGTGATGTTCCTGCTTCAGAAAAGGGAAGCCGGCGTCATGGTAGACCTCGATTCGGCTATGGCTTACAAGGGATCATTTAAGATGAAGGGCGGTTCTGTCATTTATCCTGAAATGGTATTGCTTTCCGTCAGGGATTCCAGGATGAGGACACAGTTCTTTCTGGAGAATGCCGAGATAACAATAACCGGGAAGCTCGATTCACTTTATGGAGCTGTCATAAGCGGGTCGAAGACTCATGATGAGTATTCGGGTTTTGTCAAGACGATAGATGATTTAAGCGAACAATAAACTGAAGTTTATAACCAGTACCAGATAGCTGCCCAGGAAGGCGATACTGCAAAAGCGGCGCAGCTTGAAAAGCAGATTGAAGCGGCTCAGCAGGAGATGATGCAGATGCAGAAGGATTTTGTCAGAAACAACCCGGCTTCTTTTGCAGCGCCTCAGATTCTTGCTGGTTTGACATACGATCTGGAGGGTTCGGAGATAGAATCACTTATAAATGCCATGGACACTGCCGTGGCAAATACTGTGCTGGCAAAGGATCTGAAGGAGCGGGCCCTGAAGATGAAGGCAGTTGAAGTAGGACAGAAAGCGCCCGACTTTAGCCTTAATGATCCTGACGGCAATCCGGTAAGCCTGTATTCGAAGGTCGGAACAAAGCTTCTTCTGCTCGATTTCTGGGCAGCCTGGTGCGGTCCCTGCCGCCAGGAGAATCCCAATGTGGTAAAGGTTTACAAGGAATTCAATAAAAAGGGATTTGACGTTTTCGGAGTGTCACTCGACCGTACAAAGGAAGACTGGCTTAAGGCGATTGCAGACGATAATCTTACATGGACTCATGTTTCAGACCTTCAGTACTGGAACAATGCTGCTGCAAGGCAATATGCCGTGAACGCCATCCCGGCAAACTTCCTTCTCGATGAGAATGGTATTATATTAGGAAGAAACCTCAGGGACAAGGCTTTGTACAACAAAGTCAAGGAATTATTGGGGAATTAACATCATTCCCCTTCACCGAATTCCTCCCCCGGGTTTTTGTGTAAAATATTTATTTTATGATCTGAATAAGCAGTGACGATGGCTTCGTTGTCCTATCCCAGACTAGAATGCCATTATGCCAAATCTTATATATATAGATTCCATTGGGTATCATTTCAAACAGGCATTGAATTGTATCCACTGGATAATCCCCAAGCTTGATAAAGGTTGTTGAGGTCTTTCTTTCGCTATAGTAATCGCTGGCAAAGACTTTTACACATAATTCGCCGGAACCGTCAGGAATTGCTTCTTGCTGTCCTGTAATTTCAAATCCATATGGATAGGCAAGATATAAGCGTTCAACTTTTTCAGCAATTCCATTTTTTTCATAAAACACCTCAATTGGAGAGTCATTATGCAGGATGTTTGTTCCATCAGCATTGACATATTCTATAAAAAATATAGTGTTAAAAGAGACTCCCTTTATAGGTCTATCTTGTAGTGCTTCACTGTTATCTGTGCATGAACTCATAAAGAATCCCAATAACAATGATAAAACCACATATGAGCAGAATTGTTTTTTCATATCATTCAAATTTAAGATTATATTTTTGATCAGGTTCTTAACAAATTTAATATGCATTTAATAAATGAACAAATGTCAATATCGTTAAATGGTTTAATATTACGCCAGTTCATTAAATATTAACGTGTTGTGCTTTTGAAACATGTGGGTTACAGAATTTATGTGTTAATTTATTGTGGTTAAAACCTTTTGCTTTCCCTTTCTTTTCAATTCAATCTTTATTATACGCATGGCATTTTCGTCAGAACGGCTCACAACCTATATACGAATCATAATTGCAAAATGTGACAGTAAAGAGGTAGTTTTCTGGAATTAGTCCTGGTCCCCTTCACTGAATTCCTCCCCGGGTTTTTTCTCTTCCAGAATGAATCCTGTACCTCTTACGGTACGGATGTCGATATTCCTGTCGGCGGAAATGTATTTCCTGAGCCTCGAGATGAATACATCCATACTTCTTCCGAGGAAGTAATCGTCCTCACCCCATATCTCGGTCAGGATATCTTCCCTTGTAAGTACCTTGTTCTTATTGACAATAAGATACTTCAGGAGCTGGGCCTCCTTGAGCGTCAGTTTTTCCTTTGTTCTGCCGCATATCAGTTCAAGGGTGTTGAACTTCAAGATGGTGTCGGAAATTTTGAATTCATCATTGCTTGAAGCGTAGGCTCTCTTCAGTATGTTGTTGATCCTGAGTATCAGCACTTCCGGGTCGAAAGGCTTAGTGATGTAGTCATCAGCGCCGATCTTGAGTCCTCTTACAATATCCTCCTTAAGGCTTTTGGCGGTAAGGAAGATAATGGGTATATCGGGTTTCGCGTCCTTGATCTTTTCAGCAAGGGAGAATCCGTCCATTTCGGGCATCATCACATCGAGGACACACAGATCGGGTTTCACTTTTTCAAAAAGCTCCCACGCCTCCCTGCCGTCGCGGGCAAGTGTTACATCATATCCGCTTATTGATATGTATTGCGACAATATGTTTCCGAAATCCCTGTCGTCTTCAGCCATCAGAACCTTCATAGCGCCTTGATTTTTTTATAATGGTAATGTTATTGTAAATATACTGCCTTTTCCCGGTTTGCTGCTTACCGTGACATCCCCTTCATGGGCTTCGGCTATTTTTCTTACATAGTAAAGCCCCAGTCCCAGTCCCTTGTATTTATGTATGTTTCCTGACGATGCCCTGTAGAATTTGTCAAAAACGCGTTTCTGGTCGTTCTTGCTGATCCCTATCCCGTTGTCTGCTATACTGATAATGATGTTATTGTCACGGATGAAACCTTCAATTTCTATTACCGGATCAGTATCGCAGTACTTCACGGCATTCGACAGCAGGTTGTTTATCATGGTAGTGAAATAGATCGGATCGAGATCTACTTCCAGGTCGCCGAAATCATATTTGCATTCAATTACCGCTCCCTTTCCTCCTCCCGATTTGAAGCTGAAGATGATTTCATTCAGTAAGTCCTGAATCCGCATTCTTTTTTTCTCGAGCTGGAACTGAGTCCTTTCCCACATACTGATTTCGAGGATCATGTTTATCAGCTGGTTGAGATGGACGCTCTGTTTTCCAATCATTTTTGCCGTTTCGAGTATTTTTTCCTCGTTGGTCCTGATGATTGGCATTTCGAGCGTACGTCCCGCCACAGTTATGGTCGACAGGGGAGTTTTCAGTTCATGCGTCATGTTATTGATGAAATCGGTCTTCAGGTTCGACAGGCGTTTTTCTTCCATCAAGTTTCTATAGGTGACGATGAACAGGCTGACGACCAGGATGATACTGAAGAGACTCAGGCCAAGTGAGGTTGCAATTTCCCGGAGGATCATTTTCTGCTTGTCGGAGAAATCAATTCCGAATTCAAAATCGAGCCTGTAAAAATTATACTCGTTACCGAACCTTTTTATCATGATCTCGTTGCTTCGGGCTTGTCTTCTCATATCGGGAGGAGGCGTGTTCCTTCGCGCAGTATCGGATCGTGCCAGCATACGGCTTGCAAATTCCTCGCTCATGTAGACGGGGATTCTGCGGTCGTAGTCAACCAGTTCGAACCGGTTTATTACTATTCTGCTGGTGAAGTCTTTATCTATGCCCCTCAACTCAAAATATCGTGATAGAAAAGCTGAGAGGTCCTCTTCCTTGTTCAGGGCCAGGGAGACGTAGTCAAAAAGATCCTTCCTTTCCTCTGCCGACAGGGTATCGGTCTTCTTTTCAGCCATCATCTTCAGAACCATTTCCGATTTGCTGCCAATTATCATTCTGGCGGTATCAAATCCGTCGGTAGACCATTGCCGTGCCAGCAATTCGATAGCATCCTGGCAGAAGAGCCGGTAGCGGAGATTGAGCATCTCATCCTTTTGTCTCCACACGCCCTTTATAATGATTATCTGTGCTGCTATCAGAATAATAATTGAAAATATTCCAAGCAGGAGTATGGCATTTCTTTTATGCATATGTTTTAATCATGTGTTCTCAAAAGTATTTAAAAATATTCATATTTCCGGGTTGACTTCCTGACATTAACCCGGTGTTAACCCTGTATTAACATTGCATCAGAAAATCTGGTTCTATCTTTGAATTGAAATCAAAAAAACAGGGTAGCCATGAGAGTAAACAGAGTGTTTTTCGGCGTGATCATCATCCTCACCCTCTTTGTTTTTGCAGGGCAGGCAACGGCCCAGAGCAAAAGCAGGGAGGAAAGGGAAAAGGAGCAGAGGATGGCTGAGGAGATAGATGCCCAGAAGAAAGCCATAGCCGGGCAGAAGAAAAAGCAGGAAGAGATGGACAAGGCTCACAGGGAAGCCAGGGAAGAGATTGACAAAGCCATGAAGGAAGCCCGTGAAAAGCTTGAGGAGGCAGGTGTTTACAGGGATCTGGGAAAGGATTTCAGGAACTGGAGCGACAATCCGGCTTTCAGATGGGCTCCTTTCGAGAGCGGGCGCTACATGATACCGTCGTTGGACGGACACATACCATCGTTTGACGGATACATACCGTCATTGGACGGAGGAAATGGAGAAAGAACCGACTGGACTTATTCGAGATCGGTCAGAGAAGACACATTCTCAAGCACATACGCCATGGATGTAAAGCTTCCGAGTACAGTGATGATGTCGGTAAACGGGGAATGCAAGGAGGGAGAGATTAAGATCAGGATAATAATGCCCGGTGGCAAGGTTTATTCAGATATAATGATTGACGGGTTTGGCAACCTCAATTGGAGGAAGTCATTTTCTGTGTCCGGGGAGGAAAACGAGGATAAGGCAGGAGAGTGGAAGTTCCAGATCGACGCCTCAAAGGCGACTGGTTTCTTCAGGATATCCTTCCGGGCATATTAGTTTTCATTCCTTTTGTTTAAAGGGCCGGCGCAGGGCGCCGGTCTTTTTTTCTATTCCGACTGGGCCGAGGCTCTTCCTCCCTTTACGCTTTCAACCCTTACCGTGAATTTGTTTCCGTCCTTCACTATCCATTTGACATTCACATGGGAGTAGCCGGGGATATTCTCAATTTCGAGTCTTTGTGGATTACGTTTCTGTTCCCTGCTGAGGTTTCTGTCCTTATCGGTAACTATCATTCCTGCAATAACTTTTCCTCCCTCGAGATAAACATAATCCGGAGGATCGATCTTGTATCTGAGATTATTTCCCGAGTGAGTAGGCATGAGCTGGCTGTTTACAATTGTAGCGCTGACCTCTTTCAGTCCGCCTCCAAGGTTCTGCACCTTCACATCCCTGACCTCCAGCTTTGGGCTTACCCATGCATTGTAAATGCAGAAAGCGGCGTTCCGGTGGGCATCGCTTTCAAGCAGGAATCCCGGGTGTATCCGGCCGAAGTTCTTGTTGCCACCCCCTACTTCCACCTTGCCGTAATCAGGATGATCGACCTCCTGCCAAGGAATGAAGGCATCTTCAAAAAGCAGAAGCCTGTCAAACTCATAGGCATCGGTCTTGGATTCATCGTTGAACATCATGGTTGTACTCCAGAGTTCATTTGAGAATACATAGCTGCCCATCGCGCCGTACCACCAGTCGACCTCTCCGCCGTACACAGTGTACATGTCTTTCCAGGTCGTAATAAACTTGTATCCGGGAATAATAAGCTCTCCTTTTTTCCCGATGGTATTGAGAACTACCTCATCGGCTCCTGTAAACACTTCGGCACCTCCTCCCTCTATCGACGGTCCCCTGAGTATCAGTCCGCCGTAGTTGTGGAACAACTGGGCTCCCGTTATGTTTCTGTGCCGGAATCCGAAATCTCTCACAGCCTGGTTTTCAGGAAAGGAGAAGGGATATTTTCCTGCTCCGCTCTGGATGTATGCGGGTTGCCAGTTGAATCCGTAATCGCGGTTCGGATCATAGCCGCCGGGCCCGTCCTCGTTTACCAGTCCGTCGCCGTCATTGTCCCAACCTTCCTCTCCAAGGATCTCATATTCTCCCTTTTCACCGGGCTCAGTCCTTATCATTTTCCTGGGGTCGCCCGGATCGGTTTTATAGTTTCCATAAGGACTCTTTCTTCTCATTATACTTATCACACCGTCGTTGTTGAGATCGTCATAGCCGTCTTCATCATACAGACCGTCGCGGTCGTTATCTGTTGGAACAAGTCCCGACCGGGGCGAATGCGGGGTGTTTGGGTGATCCATGAAGTATTGGCGGGCATCGGGGTTGATTGTGGGAAGGATATAGAAGGTTTTGTCTTTCAGAAGCTCGTTGATGAACCTGTTCTCATTGTACATCTCGCAGAGGTACCAGGCTGTGTAAAGAGCCATTTCCGTTCCCTGTATCTCATTTGAATGTATGTTCCCGTCGATGTAAAAGCCGGGCTTGCTCCCGGGATCGCCGGATTTCCTGTCGGTGATGGTAAGGGCGTGAATATCCCTTCCCTGATACGATTTTCCTGCTGATTCAAGGATCACAATA
>JAAYQC010000111.1 GCA_012519515.1 Bacteroidales bacterium
ACATTCAAGCTTAATCTGAAACCGGTAAAGTGGTTTGAATTCAACTATTTCCATGCCTGGCTCAATTCAATGGTGGTCGATAGCTCCCGGTCGTACTGGGTAAACAACAGCTACGGCCAGGATTACCGCGAGGTATACCACAAAAAATACATAGCTGCCAACATGTTTACTTTTACTCCCGTGAGGAACCTGAATATTTCCGCGGGAAACAGCATAGTTTACACTGACAGGCATTTCAATCCGGTTTACATGTTCCCCCTCTTCTTTTACAAATCGATCGACCATTCCATGACCTCCGGTGTTGACAATATGAATTCCCAGACCTTTATCGACATCAGTTCGAGAAATATCCGGAACCTTCATCTATATGCCACACTGTTCATCGATGAACTGTCGGTGGCCAGGTTTACGCGCGATGATGAATGGAATTTCTTTAGCTGGAAGACAGGCTTCAGGATGAGCAATTTCCCGGTCCAAAACATCTCGCTGACCACAGAGTTCACATATTCCTATCCTCTCGCATATCAGCATTATGTTCCCACTCTGACTTATGATACCCAGGATTTCAATCTTGGGCATTATCTCAGGGATAACTCCAGGGAATGGTATATGGCAATCGAATACAAGCCAGTCCGTACTCTCAATATAAAGGCATGGCTCACCGATGCCGTCAGAGGACCGGATTACACGGAGCTTGGTACGCCGAGAGTAGGAAATCCGCCGCTGGAATCGTTTGAATGGCAGGGCAGAGTGTACGGGCTCAGGGCTTCCTATCAGATTATTAATGACTTGTATCTATGGGGGAGTTTCGTCAGCTCGGATATCAGTGGGGATCAGAGGTGGAGTTCGCCGTATTTCTACGGGAATAAAAACACTATCAATGTTGGTGCAACATTTGGATTTTAACAGAAAATAACTTTCCCGCGGATAATAAAACAACGAACCACAAACCAGTGGTCGGATACTTTATAGCTCGTATCGTGTAACCCTGGTTGCATACTTCGTACGGTATACCGTTGGCCGCTAATCTCATACCGCTAACCTCATCTTTTTTCCTCAAATAGTCTTTACAGATTCATTAAAAATTCCTTAATTTGATAACCCATATAGAAAAGTCAAATGAGGATCTTCAGATTTAGGGCGCTTACGCTCTTGGTTGATATTGTTATACTTGTAATCTCATTCCTGATTGCAGTATCATTCAAGCCATCCGGATTGAAAGGCTATCTTCCCTCACATTTGCTTTTCTTTGCAGGTCTGACCCTTATCTGGATCATCGTGTCCATCCTGAACGGAAAAATATTCAGGGGAAAAGTCGTCAATTACTCTTCAATGGTCGAACGGGTCCTGACCAGTAATATAATCTCCCTTGCTATCATAGCCCTGCTGATGTACACTATCCGGGAATATGCCTATTCCAGAACGGTGGTTCTAGGTACTGCGCTGATAGCCACCCTGATAGAACTCATTGTTGGCGCAGTTTACATAGCCTATAAAAAAGCACATATACAGGATTACGAGAATTATACCGACTATAAGGTAACAACAAAGAAATCGGAACAGGAACTCGTGGAAAAGGTGGCAGGAAATGGCAAAAGAAAGCACAAACCCGAGGTCATAAATCTAAGGGTGCTGATTTCCATTGAAAGGGAAAGCGGTGTAGATGCGGCGAGGGCAATAATTAAAATGTGCGGTGGAAAGCTAAATGGTAAAACGGCTGTTCTTTCTACAACAACCATTTTCAATATTTCAAACCTGCCGAAAGATGAATACGATTATATCATTAACCTCAAAAGGATAAATGATATAATCAAATTGAACGACTTTCTCGACGAGGTCAACCATAAGCTGAGGGATGAAGGAAATTTCCTTTGCTGTGTCGAGACAAAGGATAGGAGAAAAGCCAGGATATTGAGAAAGTATCCCCCCGTTCTGAATTATATCTATTATTCTTTCGATTTCGTATTGAAGAGAGTAATGCCGAAGCTCAAGCTCACCCGGGGCCTGTACAAGATGATAACCCACGACCTGAACAAGGTTTACTCGAGAGCGGAAGCGCTGGGAAGGCTTTCAAGAGCTGGGTTCATGATAGACCAGGAAACATTCATCGGCGACATGCTGTACATAGAGGCAACGAAGATAGCCGAGCCCATTCCCATGAACGGCATAAACTATGGACCGCTGATAGCGCTGCCCAGGATAGGAAAAGGCGGCGAAACCATCAAAGTTTACAAGCTGCGAACCATGCATCCCTATTCCGAGTACATCCAGGATTATGTGTACAAACAGTATGATCTTCAGGAAGGCGGTAAGTTCCAGGACGATTTCAGGATAACCTCATGGGGGGGTCTGAGCAGGAAAATATGGCTTGATGAACTGCCGATGCTTATCAACTTATTCAAGAGAAATATGAAGCTGGTTGGTGTCAGGCCTCTTAGTCGACACTACTTTGAACTGTACAATCCCGATCTCCGCGAGCGCCGTATCAGGTATAAACCCGGCCTGATCCCGCCTTTCTACGCCGATATGCCTAAGAACCTCGATGAGATACAGGCATCGGAGAACCGCTATCTGGATTCGTATGAAAAGAGTCCCGCGCTTACTGACATAAAGTATTTCTTTAAGTCGGTGGGGAATATCTTGTTCAAACATGCGAGAAGCAGGTGAAGAAGGGCACAGGGCACAGGGCACAGAGCACAGGGCACAGAGCACAGGGCACAGAGCACAGGGCACAGAGCACAGGGCACAGAGCACAGGGCACAGAGCACAGGGCACAGAGCACAGGGCACAGAGCACAGAGC
>JAAYQC010000112.1 GCA_012519515.1 Bacteroidales bacterium
ATATTAAATAGGTATAATAAAGTTATAAGAATTTCAACTATATGATGTGGAGGGAGATTAAATGAACAGAAAGATAGTTTTATTTATTATTATTGCTTTATTTATGTCTTTCATCCCGGATTATGCATCAGGAATTGAAAACACCATGGCCCTACATATAGGAAGTCCTCTGATACTTTCGGAAGGAAAAATGAAACCGCTTGATTCAGACAATCCGAATGTAGTTCCAATAATACACAAAGATAGGACCCTTGTACCATTACGTGCCATCAGTGAACATTTTGGCGCAAATGTAAGCTATGATGCCGTTAAGATGGAGGCTGTTGTTAAGTATATGGGAAAAACGTATTATTTCCCTATTGGAAAAAATACCGTGAGAATCAGTGAGCCCGATAAAAAAGACAGTTTGCTTACCTATGATACGGAGGCTCTCATCATGAAAGATAGAACCATGGTACCATTGAGGCTTATAGCAGAAGAGATCTTAAAGAAGCAAGTAGGCTACAGAGACAATGCCATAACCATTGGTAAGAGTAATATTGATGATGGCACCTTAGATAACATCAGAACAAGAATCGGCCAGGCTATCAGACCTCACAGCAAAAATGAGCTTTTAGGTTCATTACCCGTTAACAAGGATCTATCGTTTATTAGACAGCCTATTGCTGATATCGAACAACCCATTGCCGCAATGCCGGCGGCAGAACTAGATTTTAGGGGAGAAAGCCAAGAAATAGCCAAAGACTTAAATGACTTTTCACAGACAAATGAACAGGTAGAAGGAGTTAATGAATCAGATATAGTAAAAACGGATGGAAAATTTATTTATGTTGCTTCCAGAAAATCCGTAAAGATTTATGATTCGAACAACGGAAAGCCAAAACTCACTGATGAAATTGCTATTAAACCGGATAGTAAAACCGGGGAAATTATACAGCTCAATGAACTTTATATCCATGACGGAAAACTCATTGTGCTCGGAATAAAAAATACCCTCAATAACTGGATCAGGCCTTTGCCTGATGAACCAATTAAAGGGGGAATACTGCCATATTATTCGGATAAAAACTATGTTTATGCAGCCATATATTCAGTATCCTCACAGGGAAAACTGAAACTTGACAGGGAACTGGAACTGGAGGGCAATCTTTTATCCAGCAGAAAGAAGGATGAAAATCTTTATCTGATAGTAAATAAATATGTATATAATTATGGGATTATAGGGGTACCTGTATTTCCATTGATAAGAGACTCCGCAAAAGGTTCAGCTATGATGGAGCTTCCCCTTGATAAAATCATGTATTTTCCAAGAAGGCCATCTGAAAATTATCTGATTATAGCTGCCCTCAATGTTGAAAAACCGGAAGAACCTGCAAATGTTGAGGCCTTACTTGGTGCCGGAAACATGGTATACATGAGCCAAAATGCACTATACATTACTGCCCAGGACTACGGAACCATATTAGGAACCATAACTAATATTGCAAAGTTTAATATTGATGGAACAAAGTTTGGATTTGCGGGTGGAGGTATGGTATCAGGCTCCCTGCTCAACCAGTTTTCAATGGATGAATATGAAGGAAATCTGAGGGTTGCCACTACAAGCCAACAAAGGCAAAGTACAAACTCAATATACATACTTGATAAGGATTTGAACGAAAAAGGGAAAATAGAAAATCTGGCTCCGGGTGAAAGGATATATTCCGCCAGATTTATGAAGGATTATGGGTATATTGTCACATTTAGACAGATTGATCCTTTATTTGTTCTGAATCTGTCTGATCCATCCAACCCGAAAGTTACTGGCGAATTAAAAGTACCGGGTTTTTCAAGCTACCTGCATCCAATTACTGATAAAAT
>JAAYQC010000250.1 GCA_012519515.1 Bacteroidales bacterium
GCCGCAAAAGCCGAAGCGCAAGTCAATCTCAACCGAGAAGAATACACGCTCTGACGCCATGGGCTAATCGCCCATAGCGCGGCGATGTGGAATAAAAAAAACGCCAACGTCCGGCAAACGTGCCCGGCGCTGGCGTTTTTTGTGGGGACGGTTGTCATCCTTGAAGAAAAACGACTCCCTTGTCGCTCTAGTTTGAGCCATGGCAAACTGCAGATACGACGAGTAAAGCGCCGCTATTGGCGAAAAATAGCGCCGACCGATTGCACTTCACTGGACTGGGATAACAACCTCGTGATTCCTTGACACGATTTCTTTCGAAACCAACCGAAATTAAGCGTTGAACGTCAACGTTTGAACAGACGTCTGAGCTGACGTCGTCAAAACGGTTAGAACTCTTCTTCGAGTTTTGCTTGTAGGTAAGCTAAAACTTGCAACGCTTTGAGATCGTCCGGCGTTTGCTCGACAATTTTATTGAAACCTTCCGAGGCTTTGTCATAGTATTCTTTTGCTTGTTTTCTATCTTCCTCTGCGTACGATAAGAGACCTAGCTTAATATAGAAGCCGCTCAGAGTTCTCAACGTTTGAATATCGTCCGGCGTTTGCTCGATATATTTCTCGAAACCTTCCAGCGCTTTCTCAAAGTATTCTCTCGCTTGCTTGCAATCTCCCTCCGCGTCCGATAAGACGCCTAGGTTGCCATAGACAGCGCCCAGGTCTCCCAACGCTTGAGGGTTGTCTGGCGTTTGCTCGACAATTTTCTTGAAACCTTCCAGCGCATTCTCATAGTATTCTTTTGCTTGTTTTCTATCTCCCTCTGCGTCCGATAGGTTGCCTAAGATATTATAGGCAGCGCTCAGGTTTCTCAACTCTTGAATATCGTCCGGCGTTCGCTCGACAATTTTCTTGAAACTTTCCAGCGCATTCTCATAGTATTCTTTTGCTTGTTTTCTATCTCCCTCTGCGTTCGATAGGAAGCCCAAGTTATTATAGGTAATGCTCAGGTCTTGCAGCGCTTGAATATCGTCTGGCGTTTGCTCGACAAATTTCTCGAAACCTTCCAGCGCTTCCTCATAGTATTCTCTTTCTTGCTTGAGATCTCCCTCTGCGTCCGATATGACGGCTAAGTTCTTATAGGCAGAGCTCAGGTCTCTCAACGCTTGAATATCGTCCGGCGTCCGCTCGACAATCTTTTTCCGAATATCCAGCGCTTCCTCAAAGTATTCTCTTGCTTGTTTGCAGTCTCCCTCTGTGTACGATAGGTTGCCCAAGTTACTATAGGCAGAGCTCAGGTCTCCCAACGCTTCGAGATCGTCCGGCGTCCGCTCGATAATCTTTTTCCGAATTTCCAGCGCTTTCTCATAGTATTCTCTTTCTTGCTTGCGATCTCCCTCCGCGTCCGATAGGTTGCCTAAGATATTATAGATAGCGCTCAGAGCTCTCAACGCTTGAATATCGTCCGGCGTTTGCTCGACAATCTTTTTCCATATTTCCAGCGCTTTCTCATAATATTCTCTTGCTTGCTTGCGATCTCCTTCTGCGCCCAATAAGCCGCCTAATTTGTAATAGGAGACGCCCAGGTCGCGCGCTATTTCTAGGTCGTCCGGCGTCTGCTCGAGAACCTTCTTCCTTAATTCGACGTCCTTCTCGTAGTATTCTCTGGCTCGCTCGTGCTTGCCTTCCGAATTGAGCAGGTCGGCTAGCCGATCATAGGCGATAATGAGGTCGCGCAGCGCCTGCGGGTCGTTCGGCGTTTGTTCGACGATCTGAGCGCTTATTTCCAGCTCTTTTTCATAGAATCCTCGCGCTTCGCCGCGCTTGCCCTCCGCGTCCGCTACGTCGCCTAATTTGTCGTAGGAAATGCTCAGGTTGCGCTGCGCGTCCAGATCGTCCGGCGTCTGCTCGGCGACCTTCGTGAAGATTTTCAGCCCCATTTCGTAGCTCTCACGAGCTTCCTTGAACTTGCCCTCCTTAAACGACAAGGCGCCTAATTGACAATAGGCGGCGCCCAGGTCGCGCCATGCTTCAGGAACGTCCGAATTTTCCGCGACAATTTTTATCGCTATTTTCAGCGCCGTTTCGTAGTTTTTTTCTCGCCTGCACGCGATCGCCTTCCGCTTCCCATAAGACGCCCAAGGCGCTGGAGGCGATGCACGAGTCGTACCACGCCTCGGGATCGTCGGGCTGAAGGGAGAGGATATGAGCGTTTGTTCCCAGCGCTTTTTCGTAGTACTCTTTGGCGTCTTCGAGCTCGCCCTCCGCTTCCGCCCAGCCGCCCATCTCCATGTAGTAGGCGTTCAGGATGCGCGCTCGGTCAATTTCGTCCGGATTTTCCTCAAGGAGTTTCTCGATTTTTTCGACCGCTTTCTTATAGTTTTCGCTAACTTGCGGGGAATCGTCCGCATCGTCCGCGTCGTTCTTCTCGTCGTCGTCCGGGCTAGAACCGTCTTCCGGCGCCGCCGACGTCCAATCCAGACTCCAAACGCTGTCCAAGCTGTCGCGGCAAAGAGCGGCGAGCGCTCGGTCGATCGACGCCGAAGCGCGGTCCCGTAAATCAAAATCGGCGGAAATCTGACGCTTGCGCAGCTCCGAAACCCAGTTGGGGAAACGATCCTGCAGCGCTTGCGGAACGTTGACCGTCCCGTTGTCGAAGAGCCCTGGGACGTCGGCGACTTGAACCAGCGTAATCCCTGAGTCGGGAAGGGAACGGCGCTTTTCGGA
>JAAYQC010000113.1 GCA_012519515.1 Bacteroidales bacterium
AAGTTTAATACATCTGTTACTTTCTTACCGATAATCCTGGAAGGTTTTTCATTGATAATATCGGATGCCTTTTTATTGATATTTACAATATTGCCGGTATAATCGACAAAAATTGTCGCATCGGATGTCATTCCCAAATAATTACTGTAGTAATTGTTTAAGACACGAAGCTCATTGTTTTGCTTTAACAGCCGGAACTGGTTTTCAATACCCATTTTGGCTGATAGCAAGGAGCCCACGATATGTTTATTTGTAGTTTTGAAGTTAAGCGCTGCTCCAATAATACCTATAAATTCATTGTTGTCTCCCGACAGGGGAAGGGCTGAACAGGTGGTGTTTTTGAGTTGAAGGCAATATTTGTGGGAGGACATGTGAGAAACGATAATTCTGTCTGTCAACACTAGTGAGGCTGCCGTGGTGCCTGTAATTTCTTCTTTGCAGGAAGTACCTTTTCTGAAATAAAACTGTTTTTCGAAAAAAGACCTGTCAGCATCATCTGCTACAATATGAAGCACATTGCCAAGTTCATCGGCATAATACAAGAGATAACCTTCGCCCCTGATCGCTCTGTGAATCTTCTCCAGGTAAGGCGAAATTATTTTCAGGTTGCTTTCTTTTAATGATATTCTTTTCTGCAGTTCTTTCTCGTTAATCTCTGCACGCTGAACACATTTATACGGGTTAATTCCCAGATCCTTGCTCCTTGCCCATGAGGAAGCGATATTCCGGTCGATGCCCCTTGGTTTTATTCCAAACTTTACAAACCGTTCCCATTCGTTTATAAGTCTCGCATCGTTGACAGATGTATATGAAACTATATGCATTATAATAAGATATAAATGTACGCCCACAATCCTTCCCTGACTGAGTTCCGTTCAGGGAAGTAGCTGCATCACCGACAAACAGACAACTTGTGTCTTTATGTCCAAATAAACAACAGAATACGATTATCTATGAGCCTGCCTGTCATAACAAATTTACTCATTTTTTACCAACTGACAGCACCTCTGAGGTATATCCCGATTCTTCATTTTTCTTTTTTTCCTTCCCGGCTTCAACAAACCTGAGGTCAAAACCTTTTCAAACGGCATTCTTCCATAAAATTAAATCTCCGCCATGATTTTTGCAGATATAAATGGATTAACTTTATATGATTATGTTAGCCCTGTTTTTAAACCAATCCATAAGATAAGTTGCCATTAATTCCTTAAATCCCTGTCAATGAAAATGAAAAAAGTCCTGACTCTGGCTGTTATGCTCCCGCTCTCGGTGATGCTTTTTCCCCGGTCATCCGTGAAGCAAGGCGAATCTGTCTACACTCAGAAACCCAATGATACTGAAGCTGTCTTTTTTACCACGGATGAATTCAATATCAGGGCTGATGGAAAAACTGACGTTTCGGATCAGCTTCAGGCAGCTGTCAATAAGGTTAAAACGGAGAAGAATTTCGGAATTGTTTTCCTTCCGGAAGGAAAGTATCTTATAAGCAAAACCATTTATATCCCGCCTGCTGTCAGGCTGATAGGATATGGCAGAGAACGGCCTGAAATAATCCTTGCACGCAACTCTCCGGGATATCAGACA
>JAAYQC010000114.1 GCA_012519515.1 Bacteroidales bacterium
ATTATTCTTGGAAGGGCTCCCATCTCGGCTGAATCTGATGCCATGCAGATTGAAGGCATTCCCGCGTCGGACCTGAACGGACTTTACGGAGGAAACGATCCAGCCGATAATTCAGGAGTCCTAAAGTATATTTCCATACGTCATGGAGGTGCCAATATCGGAGAAGGGAACGAGATAAACGGACTGACACTTGGAGGTGTTGGTTCCGGAACCGTTATTGAAAACATAGAAATTGTCGCCAACCAGGATGACGGGATTGAATGGTTCGGGGGAACGGTAAATGTAAAGAATGTCGTGGTCCTCAATACCGGTGACGATGCAATCGACACTGACCAGTCGTGGGGAGGGACACTGGACAATTTCATAGTTATCAATCCGGGTGACGAATGTCTGGAACTTGACGGTCCCTAGGGTACGATGGTGGCAAAGCACACCCTGAAGAACGGATCATGTTACGCGGGTGATGCCCAGGGACTTGTCGACCTTGATCCAAACTCCAACGTCGATATTGACGGTATGTATTTCTTCGGCCTCAAGGAGGGACAGACTTTTGATGAACTGCCAACAGTGTATGAATGCAGCTTTACAAACTTCGAGGTAACATTGCCGGCAGGTAAAAATATCACCGACTTCTTCTTAAAGGGAAGCGACGCGTTCGTGACAGCCGTAGCAGCAGGAGCAAACACGAAGGGTGCAAATCCTGAAGTTTTCCTGGGCTGGACATGGACAGCTGTTTCCGGTGCACTCAATAACTTCTAGAACAATACTGAAGAAACCATAGCCAATCAATTATGCGCTTTATAAGATTCTTATCACCATTTATATTTCTGATGCTTCTGAGCGGAAATATTTCCGCTCAGAATGGCATCATCAGGGGTTCGGTATTTGATGAATCCACCGGAGAAGCTCTTGCAGGAGTTACGATCGTGGTTGAAGGCAGTACAAAAGGGATGCTGACAGACCTTGATGGCAAGTTCAATATATCCATTGAGGCGGGTGTTTATAATCTCAGGTTTTCGTTTATATCCTACGAAACATTTACAAAGAACGATGTAAGAGTAAGTCCGGGTAATGTAACCCTTCTCGATAACCTGTTACTGAAACCTACAACTTTCGGCCTGTCAGAAGTAACTGTCAGCGCCCAAATGAAAAGGAACACGGAAAATGCCGTTATGGCAATTAAAATGGAATCTCCCAACCTTATCGACGGGATTTCCTCTGCCAACTTCAGAAAGATGGGCGACTCGGATGCTGCAGCCTCAATGAAAAGGGTTACCGGGGTATCAGTCGAAAGCGGAAGGTATGTATTCGTCAGAGGTCTTGGTGACCGTTATACGAAAACAATCCTTAACGGAGTCGACATTCCCGGGCTTGATCCCGACCGTAACACCATGCAAATGGACATTTTCCCGACAAATCTTATAGATAATATCATTGTTCACAAATCCTTCAGCGCTGAACTGCCGGCCGATTTCACGGGAGGAATTATCGATATTTCTCTCAGGGATTTCCCTGATGAGAAAAAGGGAAACCTCTTCATAGGTACAAGCTACAATCCTGATTATCATTTCAGGAATGATTATCTGAGCTACAAGGGCAGCAGGACCGATTTCCTTGGATTTGACAACGGAGCCAGGGCTATCCCCGCAGAAGACAACCTTCCCTTCTTTGCTTCTATCATAGGCAATCCCCAGGGTGAACAGGCATTGAGGTACCGCGAGGTTCTTGAGAATTTCAATCCCCATATGGCCGCTGTGAAGCAGAAAAGTTTCATTGATTACAATTTCGGATCTTCATTCGGCAATCAGATACCTTTGAAAAAACTTACACTCGGTTACAATCTGGGGTTTTCGTACAAAAACAACACCGAGTTTTACAAGAATGCAGAATACGGGCGATACGGAATGTCCAGCGATCCAGACGTCACAGAGCTGGAAGTAAGGGAATTCCAGAAAGGAGACTATGGTGTCAACAGCGTGTTGCTGAGCGGGTTGGCTGGTTTTGCCGTCAAAACCCTGAAATCCAAATACAGGATCAACATTATTCACCTGCAGAACGGAGAATCAAAGGCCGGAATCTTTGATTATGATGGTTCCGATCAGGGAAGTATCTTTTCAGGCTACCAGCACAACCTTGAATATAGCCAGCGTTCCCTGACCAACATACTTCTCGACGGCAAGCACTCCTTCCAAAAGGGTAAATGGGATCTTATCTGGAAGCTTTCCCCGACATTCTCAAAAATAGAGGACCCTGATGCCCGTTTCGTACGATATGTTGAAGGAAGTACAAGCAATTACCTGATTAACACCGAATCCGGCTTCCCGGAAAGGATATGGAGGTCGCTTTCTGAAAAAAACATCGCGGGAGTCATTCATGCAACAAAAGATTTCAGATTCAATGGTGAGGTTGCAAAATTGAATTTCGGCGGTGCATATACATACAAGGAGCGCGACTTCATGATAAGGAAATTCATGCTTAATATCAGGAACTTACCTCTTACAGGCGATCCCGATGAGCTTTTCAGGCCCGAGAATATCTGGCCTCGCAATGGTACTGATTATGGAAGCGGAACAACCTACGAAGCCGGATTTCTTCCTTCAAATCCCAACCAGTTCGATGCATCTTCTGTCAACGGCGCGGGATATATCTCGGCCGAGATGACACTCTTGAAAGGCCTGAGGGTTATTGCCGGGCTAAGGCTTGAAAAATTCATCCAGAGGTATAGCGGGCAGAATCAGCTTGGCACCATTGTCCTTAATAATGACAAGGTACTTGACGAACTTGGATTTTTTCCATCTGTAAACCTCGTTTACGGACTTAATGACAAGCAGAAACTAAGGGCATCATATGCCAAGACGATTGCCAGGCCTTCGTTCAAGGAACTGTCATATGCCGAAATTGTCGATCCGATCAGCGGAAGGACTTTTGTCGGGGGTATGTTCCGCGATGCCGACGATGTTGCAGGCAGGGAATACTGGAACGGTAAACTGGAAAGCTCTGATATTCATAACATGGATCTCAGGTGGGAGTTATACCAGTCAGATGGTCAGATGATATCAGTCAGCGCTTTCTGGAAATATTTCAACAAACCCATAGAGGTTGTTCAATATGCCACTCAGACAGGTACCTTCCAGCCGAGGAATGTCGGTGACGGCCAGGTTCTCGGGATGGAATTCGAGATTCGCCAGAACCTGGGAGCTATTGACAAATCCCTGGATAACTTCAATTTTTCTTCAAACATATCATTCATCAAGTCGGGGATAGAACTTAGTCTTACCGAATATTACTCGCGTGTCGAAAACTCCCGCACGGGTCAGACGGTGAGCAGGACCCGCGAGATGGCAGGGCAGTCGCCATGGATAATAAACAGCGGCATCACATGGTCTGGTGAGGATGTCTCATTCTGGCCCGGATTTGAAGCAGGTTTGTTCTATAATGTCCAGGGAAAAACACTTCAGTATGTCGGTATAGCCGACAGGCCGGATATCTACACCCTGCCATTCCATAATCTGAACTTTACCGCATCGGGAAAGCTGGGAAGGGAGAAAAAGCTACAGCTTGAACTCAAGATAGACAATCTCCTTAACGACAAAAAAGAATCGGTTTTCAAATCCTTTAATCCGACCGATCAGTTCTTCACCCGGCTTGAACCCGGTATCACCTGCCACCTGAAGCTTGCTTATGTCCTGTTTTAGTATGTATTTTCGCGCATGATTGGTTGCAAATGCCCGTTTAAACTGACGCTACCGGTTTTTACGGGCATTTCTTTTCCCATGATGTCCTTAATTTCATTAACTTTATGGCTTTATTCATGTGCATATACTTACCTAAACTTCCCGTCATATGAACACAAGGAACAAACGGATACTGATTGTCGACGACGAAGAGGATCTGTGTGAGATTCTTCAGTATAATCTGGGCAACGAAGGTTACATTACAGAGGTGGTCCATTCTGCTGAGGAAGCTCTTAAGTTACAGTTGGCCGGTTTCGACCTTATCCTTCTTGATGTGATGATGGGAGCCATGTCGGGCTTCAAATTCGCCGACAAGATCCGGAAGGAGATGGCCCTGAACATTCCAATAATCTTTCTCACAGCCAGGGACACTGAGAATGATATTCTTACAGGCTTCAGTCTGGGTGCCGACGATTATATGGCAAAACCATTTTCAATAAATGAACTTACGGCAAGAGTAAAGGCAGTGCTCAAGCGCGCAAAAAGCGAAAAGGCAAAAGAATCGCCGGTAATCAAATTCGGGGAGCTTGAGCTGGATACGGCCAGGAAACGGCTTATCATCAACAATGAAAAAATTGAGCTGACCAAGAAGGAATTTGAAATACTCAGGCTGCTGCTCGAGAACCAGACCAGGGTTTTCTCGAGAGATGAAGTATTGACAAACGTATGGGGAAAGGATGTAATAGTTACCGAGAGAACGGTTGATGTTAATATCACCAGGCTCAGGACCAAGCTTGGAAGCTACGGCCAGAACCTCAAGAACAAGACAGGTTACGGGTATTATTTTGAATTCTGATCAGGCTGAAGCATGCTCAGGAAAAGAAACAAATTCAGGAACACTCTTCTGATCTTCTATTCGGCGATCTTCCTGATTATTGCCTTGTTTATTATTGCATATCTTTTTAAAAGGGAAAAGCAATACAAAGTCTCAAGCCTGAATAACGAATTGCTGAATATCACGAAAATTACCGACAACTATATAAAAATCTATTCTATACCCCAGACGGGGAATTATTATCTCCTTGATTCCCTGAATCGTCTTCTTCCCCATGATAACATGCGCCTAACAGTTATCGACAAATCGGGAATTGTTCTTTATGACAGCTTCGTGGCTGACTGGCAGAACATGGAGAACCACCTTGACAGACCGGAAGTTGCAGGATCGCTGGTATCTGAATACGGTACTGAAATAAGGCGTTCTGAAAGCACAGGTCAGAAGTTCTATTATTATTCGAAATCATACGGGAACTATTTTATACGAGCCGCGTTAGTCTACGATGTAAACATATCCCATTTCCTGAAGGCCAACATGAGCTTTATGTTCCTGGTTGTGGGTTGCTTTCTTTTGATAGGGGCGGTACTCCTGCTGGCAACCAACAAGTTTGGGGAGTCGGTCACCCGGCTTCAGGATTTTACATTCAGCCTTAAGAATGATGAGCCCTTTGATTCTGACTTTCCTAAGAATGAACTTGGAGATATAGGTTCAGAAATACTCGGCATTTATAACAACCTCCTCGCGGCAAAGAACGATTTGCTTATTGAGAAGGGAAAGTTCTTCAATCACCTGAATGCTCTTAATGAGGGGGTGGCAATTTTCTCTAATGAGAGGACTATCATCTTCAGCAATAATCATTTCATAAATCAGATGAATCTTATTTCCGGAGATCTGAAGATCTTCACTTCCAATTTCTTTGAGATTGCTGAATTTGCTCCCGTAAGCGACTTTATCTCAAAATATTCCGGGACCGAAATAAACTCGAGCGATCTTCCCAAGATGGAGTACCAGGTATCGAGGGACGGGAGGTTCTTCAGTGTGCAGTGCGTAATATTTCAGGATAAGAGTTTTGAGGTGATTCTAAACGATATAACCAGGATTGGAAAAAGCAAACTCATAAAGCAGCAGATGACTTCCAATATTGCACATGAGCTTAAAACTCCGGTCTCGTCAATAAAGGGTTACCTTGAAACACTGATAGCCGATCCCGAAATCGAGCCGAAGAAAAAGGATTATTTCCTCGAGAAGGCACTTGCCCAGACCGACAGGCTCACGGGGCTTATAAATGACATTTCAGTGCTGAACAGGATTGAGGAAGCCGGAGCCTCATTTGTACCCGAGAGAATCAAAATCAAGAAACTGGTCAGGGAGGTTCGCGATAATTTCAAGTCGGCCATTGAAGCAAGGAACATGAAGGTTGAAATAGATATGGATAACGACATCACTGTCAAAGGCAACAAGTCTCTGATAATGTCGATCTTTCAGAATCTTATTGAGAATTCTATAAAATACGCGGGTAATAATACAACCATCAGAATCCTTATATACAATGAAGACAACAGATTCTTCCATTTTTCCTTTTCAGATGATGGAGTAGGCATACCACAGGAACATATTCACAGGGTCTTCGAGAGATTTTACAGGCTTGATTCCGGCAGGTCGAGAAAGAGCGGGGGTACCGGTCTGGGGCTTGCCATAGTCAAGAATGCCGTACTGTTGCACCGGGGTGATATTCTTGTACGCAAACGTGCAGGAGGTGGAACGGAGTTTCTGTTCTCGCTCCCGAAATAAGCCCTTAGCCGCGGATTTTAAAGCCCCCTTTAGGGTGAAGGAGCAAAAGAATTCTGCTAATATTGGGAAGGAATATGAACTTCAATACTTGATATAACAAATTGAGCAACAACATCCATTGGAAGAAGCTTTTCCCCCCTGGGGGAAACGGGAAAGGGGGTAAGTGACTGCAGTGGGTATGTGACTGCAGTGGGTATGTGACTGCAGTGGGTATGTGACTGCAGTGGGTAAGTGACTGCAGTGGATAACAGAAAATAAGGTACGTGAATAAGGGGGATCTGAGGTCTTTTTGTAATTATTTAATCACCTATAGTTCCCTGCCGGTTATACCCCCTCCCCTCAGGAAGCTTTGATCAGTATAGTCCTGATCGCTTCCGTAATGTCATTTATCTGGTCGAAGCATTTAAGGAAAGTTTCCATGGTCTTCTTTTTCATGGCAATACAGATCATATCGCCTTCGGAGGATGAAAACAGACCGGTCGCCCCGTCATAGAACACTTCTTCGGCCTTTTTCTCAAGCCGATTGACTGATTTGCATCCTTCAGTAATAGCTTTTTTTGAGTCATTGATTTTCTTAAGCCGTTTAATATTCATGGCAAGCTCATCGGAGGCCTCCGATAATATACCGGAAAGATCATTGAAAACGGGGACAAACACATCAGTTTTCATTAATTCTGTCATCTTTCCAATCTGGTTGATATAATGGAGCAGATCGTTCATCCTGTTGAAAAGCTTATTTATATCCTCCCTGTCGAATGGATTTATGATCAGCGAATTGACTATAGAATACATTTCATCCGCAATCCTGTTTCCTTCCCTTTCATTTTTTCCTAATTCGAGGATGATTGTTTTCCTTTCCGAAGAATCAGTTGTATTAAACAGAAGCTTCAGTTTTCCGCTTGTCTTTACAAGGTTTTCAGCACTCTTTTCGAAGACCGGGTAAATTGCATGGTATTTTGGAGTGAATACCTTCATTAAGCTTTCCTTTGTCATTGCATCAAATTTTAGAAACCATTGATTATATGCACTTTAGAAATGTGCATTTAGATCTCTGCCGATTGGACAAAAATAACCCCGCTTAATGGAATAATCCACTGTTTCCGGGAAAAAGATTGTTACATTTTAGTTACAAACAGGCAGGATGAATCTCTTATGCCTGCTTTTCGGAGGAGACAGCATCATGCAAGCATTCTGACGATATAATATAGCACCGCACCAATAATTGCCGATACCGGGATTGTCAGTATCCAGGCCCAGAAGATTTTGGTAGTCACTCCCCATTTCACGGCTGAAGCCCTCTTTGTTGCCCCCACTCCTATTATGGAACCTGTTATTGTATGGGTTGTACTTACGGGGATTCCCAGGCCTGTAGCCATGAAGAGTGTGGCCGCTCCGGCTGTTTCTGCGCAGAAACCTTCAAAAGGTTTGAGCTTGGTAATCTTTTGTCCCATGGTTTTCACAATCCTCCATCCCCCGAAAAGAGTTCCAAGGGCAATCGCGGCATGGCATGAGAGCACTACCCACAATGCAGGGTCGGAATCTCTCGGCACCTTATCCATGGCATAGAGAGCCACCCAGATAATACCCATCGATTTCTGTGCATCGTTACCGCCGTGACCGAGGCTGAATGCAGAGGCGGATACAATCTGGAGCCGTCTGAAGTGCTTGTCGACCCCGAAGGGGGAATGACCCTTTACAACATGAAGAACCACGATGGTTATCAGGTACGACATCAGCATTCCCAGACAAGGGGCAATAACAATGAAAACTGCAATTTTCAGTATACCTGCATATATAACCGACCCGAAACCGCTACTTGCAATTGCTGCTCCGACCAGTCCCCCCACCAGGGTATGTGAAGAACTTGAAGGAAGTCCGAGATACCAGGTGATTAGGTTCCAGATGATTGCTGCCAGAACTGCAGCTGCAATCAGTTGAAGAGTCACAATTTCCGTATCTATAACTCCCGATCCTATTGTCTTGGCAACCTTAAGGGGGAAAACAAGGAATGCCACGAAGTTGAAAGTAGCAGCAAGGCCAACAGCAGCAAAAGGCGACAATACTTTCGTTGATACGACTGTAGCAATTGAATTGGCCGAATCGTGAAATCCGTTTATAAAATCAAAAATGAGAACGATAGCTATAATAAAAACCAGAAATGTCATAAGCGAGCGGAAATTTCGATTAAGGCGAGATGATTGGGAAATGTTTGTGTCTTGTATTCAAGGAATTGTAAATAAATATTGATCAGGTATCAGTGTTTCAAAATTAGTAAGTCCAGTCAAACTGAAATCCTTTTATTGTTACGATATTGTTACATTTTTAACAATTCCGGTCTTAAGTTCATTTCCTCCGGGAAATTCCCACATTAAAGGGTTATCGGTCTTTTCACCCCTCTGAACCACAAGGATATCCTCATCCTCGTTTCTGATTATGGCACAGGTAACATCAATCATTTTTCCCGGCAATCAGGTCATTGTAAAAGGGTATATCGAGCAGGTGGACATACTGGTTCCGATCGGGGTCGAAGCGGAATGCGTAGTGTACCAGGCCATTGGTCACTATGGCAAAAGGAAGTTTAAGACCAAGGTTATAGCCCCCGATCTGGTCGTAAACCTTGTCCTCGTAGAAATCGGAGATATTTATATCGGGCGATTTGCATTCCACTATCATAACCGGCTCACCACACCTGTCGTGCACCAGTATGTCGGCTCTTTTTTTCATGTTATTGAACCTGAACATCACCTCTATGCCTATTAGCCCGGGAGGGTATCCTCCCTCGTTTATCAGGTAACGTACAAAATGCTGACGCACCCATTCCTCGGGAGTAAGCCTTACAAACTTCCTCCTGATGGTATCCAGTATCATCATCGATCCCTCTTTTCCGGTTATTGTAAAGGAATATGGCGGAAGATTCAGCTCTTTCAACTTACTTTTGTAATTTTGAGAACCCAAATATATTGAGATAAAGACAAAACAGGAAAAGTGAATGAAGACCAAAGAAGAAATTGTTAATAACTGGCTGCCCCGTTACACCGGCAAGCGTATTGAAAGCTTCGGCAAGTATTATCTTCTCACGAACTTTATGTACTATGTGGAGCTGTTTGCCAGGTGGAACAATGTTGAGGTGGAAGGCCGTGACAAGAATATGCCGAGTGCCACTGCCGACGGGATTACCATAATCAATTTCGGGATGGGAAGTCCAAATGCGGCAACAGTGATGGATCTTCTTAGCGCTGTTGAACCTTCGGCGGTTTTGTTCCTGGGCAAATGCGGCGGGCTGAAAGCAAAAAACACCCTGGGCGACCTTATTCTTCCCATTGCCGCCATAAGGAGCGACGGTACCTCGAATGACTATCTCCCTCAGGAGGTGCCGGCCTTACCTGCCTTCATGCTGCAGAGTGCAATCTCGACAGCTATAACAAGACGAAACAAGGAATACTGGACCGGAACGGTATACACCACCAACAGAAGAGTTTGGGAGTACGATGACAGGTTCAAGAAATACCTTGTGAAAACAAGGGCCATGGCAATCGACATGGAAACAGCCACTATATTCACTGTAGGATTTGCCAATGAGATACCCACGGGCGCCCTTCTTCTCGTATCCGACCAGCCCATGATATCGACAGGAATAAAGACGCAGGAGAGCGACAGGATGGTGACAAACAAGTATGTTGATACGCATCTTCAAATCGGCATTGATGCACTGAGGGAGATAAAGGAGAACGGGATTTCGGTCAAACACCTGAGGTTCTGATCATGCCGGTATCTTTTGATGAAATAATGTCCGACCTCCGTAAAAGGATATTCAAGCCTGTTTATTTTCTCGCGGGTGATGAACCCTATTACATTGATATTATTACTGATTACATCGCTGAAAAAGTACTTGGCGAGGAAGAAAAAGCCTTCAATCAGGTCATTTTATATGGTGAGGATACCACTATGGCATCTGTAATCGAGATATCGAGGCGTTTCCCCATGATGGCCAGCCACCAGGTGGTAATAGTAAAGGAAGGTCAGGTGATGAAGAAGATCGAGGATCTTGCACTATATCTTGAGAAGCCCCTGCTATCGACAATACTGGTTTTCAATTACAAGTACAAGTCGCTCGACAAAAGGACGAAGCTTTACAAGACGCTTAACTCCCAGGGCTCCTATTTCGAGTCGGTGAAACTTCGTGACTACCAGGTACAACCCTGGATTGAAAGATACCTGACGACGAAAGGGATAAAGATAAATCCCGATGCCTCTGCCATGCTTACTGAGTACCTTGGAAGCGATCTGCACAAGATCGTGAATGAACTTGACAAGCTGCTGATAACTCTTCCGCCGGGCAAGCCTGTCATCACCACCTCGCTGATAGAAAAGAACATCGGCATCAGCAAGGAGTACAATAATTTTGAACTGCAGAAGGCCATTGGTGAGAAGAATGTCCTGAAGGCAAATATGATTGTGAAGTATTTTGGCGACAATCCCGGCGACAATCCACTGATTCTTACCATCGCTTCGCTTTTCGGGTATTTCACCAAAATACTCAGCTACCATTACCTTAGTGATAAATCGCCCAACAATGTGGCGGCGGCGCTCAAGATAAATCCCTTCTTCGTTAAGGACTACCAGAAGGCTGCTTCAAAATACAGTCTGGCCAAAACGATAAGGATAATAAAACTGCTACGGACCTACGACCTTAGGTTTAAGGGTTTCGGGGATGCTGGTACGGAACCCGGGGAGCTTCTGAAGGAACTGGTTTACCTTATACTTCACATATAGGATGCCGTCGCGTCAGGCCGGAAGGACTGAGATATTCAGTTCATGTCGGGTGAATCGGGGAAATCGGCCCATATCCTGTATTTCTTCTTCAGTGATCTCAGGACAAGTTTCCAGCTGTCTGATCCTCTGCTTTGCATAATAGCTTCGGGGCTTACCTTGGCTGTCACCCACGAGTTTTCCTTAAGTTCCCTTTCAAGCTGGCCGGCCGACCAGCCGGAGTAACCTAAAAAGAATCGGATCTGACCCGATTCAACGGTTCCGGTCTTGATAAGGTTCCGGATACTGTCGATATCGCCTCCCCAGTAGATATTGCTTTCAACCTTTATACTTCCCGGGACAATATGGCCGAGATTATGCAAATAATGGAGGGTATCGGGTGATACAGGTCCTCCCATGTTAAGGTTTTCTTCCCATCCCTCAAAACCGGTAACGGCATCGCTGAGTTTTATATCCAGCTTCTTGTTCAGGATGTAGCCCACAGAACCTTTGGAGCTGTGTTCGGTAAGATACACGATGCTTCGATTGAAAAAGCTATCCGGGAGAAAGGGTTCCGATATCAGTATTTTGCCTTTCTCCGGCACCTTGTCTTCAGGTAAAATCGCGAAAAGATCTATTTCCGGTTTCATAGTGTAAAGATACCAAACACAAATTAAACATCAACAATTATTCTATAAAAATCATGCCAACGTGGTCGTGCGGGTCGTGCGGTCGTGCGGTCGTGTGCCCTGCGCCCTGTGCCCTGTGCCCTGTGCCCTGAGCCCTGTGCCCTGCGCCTCTTCCCAGGTTATTTAATTGGTATTATCTTTGAAGCAAAAAGATCATGTTCATAAAACTACTCATAGTAACTCTTTTATTTGTTGCATTATCGGGTATTCTCCTGGGTATAAGGATTCTGCTCCGGAAGAACGGGAGGTTTCCCCAGTTTCACGTGGGGCATAACAAAGAGATGAGAAAGAGGGGGATAAAGTGTGCCCAGGCGACCGATACGGGATGCACACCGCTTAACCGGACGGGAAGCTGTTCATCCCGCGGGAGTGTCGCCTCGTCTACTGAGAAATGAATTTTTTAAGATTATCAGTCGACCAGGTCATGAAATTGCCATTTTCGTCCGAGTAGATCAGGAAAGCATCATATTCGGGGTGTTTCCCCAGGAACTCAATTGTTTTATCCTTTCCCATAACCATGCAGGCTGTTGCCAGACCGTCGGCTGTTGCACAGTCATCTGCCAGGACAGTGGCGCTAAGAAGCGTGTTACGGGCAGGATAACCTGTTTTGGGATCGATGGTATGCGAGTATTTCACCCCATCCTCGATATAGAACTTTCTGTAATTGCCTGAAGTTGCAAGCGAACGGTCTTTCATTCTGATAACCGCCTGGAGGTTGTTCCCCGGGATATTGTTGTTATCCTCGGGGCGATCGATTCCTATTCTCCACAACACACCGTTCTTATCGCCCCTGGCTCTTACCTCGCCTCCAATTTCAACCAGGGAATTCTTTATCCCCCTGGAATCCAGAAAATCGCTTACCACATCAACGGAATAACCCTGGGCAATGGCATTGAAATCCAGTTTTATACCAGGGTCCGTCTTTATCACTCTGCCATTTTCCAGCTTCACTTTTTCCATTCCAACAAGCTTGAGTAAAGAATCAAGGTTTGATTCAGTAAAGGTCCTTTGATCATCAGCACCAAATCCCCAGGCTCTTGAAAGCGGTCCGACCGTAATGTCGAATGCCCCATCGCTCAGTTCCGATATCTCTGCCGATTTTCTGAAAGCCTCGGAGAAATACATATCGGCCTGAACATATTCGTTCCTGTTAACTTTTGAAAGGATTGAGGAATCGACATAAAGTGAAAGGGACATATCAAACTCCCTGAGGATTTTCTCAACTTCCGCCTTTATCTCCAGGGGATTAATTCCACCTTTATTCCCAAAAGTGATGCTATAGGTTGTTCCCTGTGCAAATCCTCCGAAGTTGTCGAAAGTTATGGTTTTCCTGCAGGAATTCAGCTGTATCATCAGAAGCAACAGGATAAGGCTTTTCCCGACCGTCTTAATAAAGTATGTCATAATTACTATTGGTTTTTGCTATGAAATCAATATTAATTCTCTATAAATTTTTCCTGCACACTGTTCAGCAGATCAACCCGCGTTCAGCTGGCCGGAAATCAGACGCCGAAGTCATCGAATGAAATATTCTCCTGTGGAACGCCAAGACTGTCGAGCATTTTTAGCACGGCATTGTTCATCATTGGAGGGCCGCAGAAATAATACTCGATATCTTCGGGTTCATCCAGCTTCGAAAGATAGTTATCAAGCAGTACCTTATGAATGAATCCGGTCAGGCCGTTCCATTTATCTTCAGGCAGCGGTTCCGAGAGGGCGAGATGGAATTTAAAATTGGGAAACTCTTTCTCTATTGCTCTGAATTCATCTTCATAGAAGACCTCACGGAGCGAACGGGCACCGTACCAGTACGACACTTTGCGATTTGTTCTGAGGGTATGGAACAGATGGAAAATATGTGACCTAAGGGGTGCCATTCCTGCTCCGCCTCCGATATAAACCATTTCGCTGTCGGTGTTTTTTATATGGAATTCCCCGTAGGGTCCCGATATTGTAACCTTGTCGCCCGGTTTCCTGCTGAATATATAAGAGGAGCAGATACCCGGAGGGACATTCATGAACTGCTTTCCGGCCGCGTCGAATGGCGGGGTGGCTATCCTGATGTTAAGCTTGATAAGGTTTTTCTCAGCCGGATAGTTGGCCATAGAATATGCCCTGAAAGTCTCCTCGGTGTTCCTGAGCCCGAGATCCCACATTTTATATCTGTCCCAGTCGCTTTTAAACTCGTCTTCTACAAGAATGTCCCTGTAGCTCATTTCATATTTCGGTACATCGATCTGTATATATCCTCCCGGTTCAAAGTGGAGCGATTCACCTTCGGGCAGCTTTACAACGAATTCCTTAATGAAAGTTGCCACATTCCTGTTTGAAACAACCTCGCATTCCCATTTCTTAATTCCAAGGATTGCTTCCGGGACCTTTATCCTGAGGTCATTTCTGACTTTCACCTGGCAGCCGAGCCTCCAGTTATCATTCTGTTCCTTTCTGGTAAAGAATCCTGTCTCGGTGGGAAGTATTGCGCCTCCACCCTCCAGTACCTGGCATTTACACATCCCGCAAGTACCTCCTCCTCCGCATGCCGACGGGAGATAGATACCGTTAGACGAAAGAGTCATCAGCAGGTTTGAACCCGGCGACACAAATAGTTCTCGGTCGTTAATCTGAAGCCTTACGTCTCCCTTTGGGGAAAGCTTGTCTCTTGCAAAGAGTAGCATAAGCACCAGGAACAGGATGATAATAAGAAAGACTATTATACTGTAGAAAAGAGTACCCAAAGTTGTGACTGCCAAAAACATAATATCTTATAGTTAGTGCTTACAAAGAAATTCCCATAAATCCCATAAATGCCATTGCCATAAGTCCGGTTAGAATAAATGTAATACCCAGGCCTTTCAGAGGATCGGGCACATTGCTGTATTTCAGCTTTTCCCGTATTGCCGCGATACCTGTAATTGCAAGCAGCCAGCCTATTCCCGAACCAAGTCCGAAAACCCCTGCCTCTAGCACGTTCGCGTACTCTCTTTCCTGCATGAAAAGGGATGCTCCGAGTATTGCACAGTTAACTGCAATAAGCGGAAGGAAGATGCCGAGGGAATTATAGAGTGCAGGACTGAATTTCTCAACTATCATCTCCACGAGCTGTGTCATGGCTGCAATGAATGCAATGAATATCATGAATGTGAGAAAGCTGAGATCGACATCGGCAAAACTCTCGCCAAGCCAGATCAGGGCTCCCTTTTTCAGAATATATTTCTCAACGATAAAATTGAGAGGGACAGTGATGATCAGTACAAAAACGACCGCTATTCCCAGCCCCATGGCTGTCTTAACCGATTTTGAGACTGCAAGAAATGAACACATGCCCAGGAAGAAGGCAAATATCATGTTCTCGACAAAAATCGATTTGATGAATATATTAAGAAGATTTTCCATGGCTCATAGTTATTGTTTTTCGACAAGGCTTTTGTCCCTGCTTCTCTGTACCCATATAATCAGACCGACAATAATAAGTGCCATTGGTGGCAGTATTGTCATCCCGTTGTTTTCATAGCCTGTATTATATACACCGATCTTTTCAAGGACAGGATATCCGAGGAGGGTTCCTGACCCAAGGAGTTCCCTGAAGAAAGCCACTATAACCAGGATCAGGCCATATCCGGCCCCGTTGCCAATCCCGTCCAGGAATGAAGGCCATGGTTTGTTTGCCATTGCAAAGGCTTCCAGGCGTCCCATTATGATACAGTTGGTGATTATAAGACCGACAAAAACCGACAATTGCTTGCTGACGTCAAACACGTATGCCTTCAGGAACTGGTCGACAAGTATTACCATAGTTGCGATAACAACCAGCTGGACAATTATCCTTATCCGGTCGGGAATGAATTTTCTCATCGAGGCTATGACAAGGTTTGAAAAACCGGTCACTATCATAACTGAAAGAGCCATAACGATGGCAGGTTTAAGCTTTACAGTCACCGCGAGGGCGGAACATATTCCCAGAACCTGCATTGTGATCGGGTTGTTCTTTCCCAATGGTTCTGTAAGAAGCTTAAAGTTTTTTGCCGAGAACATCGGTTCTTTTTCCTGGTTGCTCATAGGTCAAATCCTGTTTTTCTGAAAGTAGCTGTTGTATTTGCCAAGGCAGTCAAAGATCATTTTTTCAAGGCCCTTGCTGGTTATTGTGCCACCGGATATGGCATCCACCCCATGAGGATCATTTTTATCTGCTCCGCCTTTAAGCACTTTTACCGAAATGAAATTTCCGTTTTCAAAGAGTTTCTTGCCCCTGAACTGGCTCTCGAAATCTGAAGTATTGATTTCCGCGCCAAGTCCGGGTGTCTCACCTTTATGATCGAAATTTG
>JAAYQC010000115.1 GCA_012519515.1 Bacteroidales bacterium
TGACCTTGACATACAGAATCAGAAGCAAAAGGATCACATATTCCATCACAAAACTTTCTGGCCCTGATATGCCGGGAAATAACCAAAAGGATTACTATCATACTCCCATCACAAGACTCCCTGGATATGACATGCTCCGAAGGAGCATCCATCAGCCGGCAGCTTCTCTGAAAGAGAAGAATTTTAATAACCTCCGGTGAAACCGGAGGTACGGCACCCCCCCCGGACGTTAAGCTCCGAAGGAGCGTAACCCGTTTTAGCGGGGGCGTGACTTTTAGGGGTAATATCTTTCATCAATATTAATACCCACCATCTGTATAAGACTTCTGCATTGTTCTTCACAAGATTTCTTTCTGCGATGTTCCTGTTGATTACGCATATTCGTCCTGAAAACAAGATGATACAGCAGTTGACGATATCTTACCCTAACATTAGAGTTTTGATTAATAATACAACGAGACCTAAGCAAGATACAGATAACCCGGAAAAATCCTTGTCTGTCACGCCCCTTCAGGGCTTAAAACCATATAGTGTACTTTACCCCCGGTTAGCACCGGGGGTTATTAAAATTAAGTCACATACGTGACTTCTTTGTCCAGCTGCAATGCAGCTGTTCGTGATTGTAACTTTAACTTCCCTCAGCAAATCCCTCTCTTGCCGAACAATCTCCCGGGGTTGATAATTATGAAGTTGGAAATGCTCTCCCCCTTACGAAACTCACTAACCCTAATATGCAAGGACATGACAAAAAATGTTACTGTAAAATACTCTCATCATAAAACTACCTGGAAATAATATGCTCCAAAGGAGCATCCACCAACCCGCAGAGCTTCTGAAGAAGAAAGATTTTAGCCCTTCTCATTTCCCTGATTTGTTAGATTCTCCTTTGAAGGACTTGTTAAAACAACATGTTATCAGCAATTTTTTACTGCTATAACAGTAAATACATTGCATTTACTATGATAATTTACCAACAAGTTCAGTTTTTACCGCTCTAGCGGCAAAATTATCAGGTATTTATTACTTGTGTCTTATTAATTAACTCAGGTTGAATTATTCATGAATGATGATGAAAGAGGATGCATTTCCTTTGTGCTTCAAGAAAATGTGTATCGACTCTTTATGTAAACGAGAATAACAATGCTTTAAAATCGGAAAGTAACGATGAATTGTTTTCGGAAAATAACGATGAATTAGTGCTTCCCGAGAACCAAGTATATTATTTTCTGGTAACATCAGTGGCCTTTGGGGTAGTGTTTCAACAAGTGTGTTCATGTAACAATCTTTACAGGAAAAACAAAGAGGCTCCAGGCCAAAGGCTTACATAAGAAACAAGAAATACATCCACAAAAGCAAATCGAGTAATCATAAGGAAAAATCAAGTCTCAAAAACCATATTTTTAATTTTAACTTTAAGAATTAATCAGATTAAATCATGAATCATTCACACTTCAGAGAGATCTACTTTCTTGAAAAATTTCAGGCTCCAGCCTGTCTTATTTAGGGAAGGGTCTCCGTGAGCAAAACGTCCAACTATCATTGCAGGATGAGTATTGAACTTCTTCGCGTATTCAACTATTTCATTCTTTGATAACGGCATGCTTTCCAATATTTCGGCTTCCTGTTCTACCGAAAGTGTATATTTCACAGCAAAATCATCTGCTTCTTTTTCTTTCTCAGTATCTTTCTCTGAATGTTTGAGACCTTCCACAAACAATCCTTTCTTGCCATGCTTAATAATGTGCCCTGCTTCATGAAAAAATGTAAACCAGAATATATCATTGCGGTTATAAAGGTTTGTAAGCTGAATTAACGGTGTATCATTTATCCACCGGGTCGAACCGTGTAAATGCGTTTGAGGAAGAGAAGGGGTATAGACTACTTTAACCCCGGCATCCAAACAAAATGATTGTAGCTTTTTAAAATAGTTTTCTGGTTGTTCTGCCATCAGAGTTTTAACTTCTAAAAGTACATCCTTGAAAACCTTTGAATTATATTCAGGTGCTTCTATTTTTTCGGCTTGCTTTTCGCCTTGTTTTAACCACGCGGATACTGCATAAGGATTTGTATTGCTGTTATTACTTGCCCGGTATGCTGTTTCATAGGCTCTCTCAAAATAATACTTGTAAAAGCTGTTACGGCTTGATATTTCGAAAAATGAGAAAAGGGAATCAGCTTTGCTTAAAATATTGTTATCATAACTTATCCAATTTAACTTTTTCATCATGGCAATTGGAAAATTGTCAATCCAGGCCCAGTCTCTCAGGATTCTCTCTGCTTCCTCAATTTCGGCAAGTTCCAGACGGTATTTCTTTTCCCTTTCAAGCCAGAAGTCAGCATCTGTGCCAAGAACGCGTTCAAGTTGTATTGCGGTCTCAGGAGTTATGGCAGCTTTGCCCTTAATTATTTCATTAATTGTTTTTAAAGGCCTGCCCATCCTTAAAGCCAGATCAACCTGAGAAATTCCCTTTAATTCAATTATTTCAGCCAGAGTATCTCCCGGAGGTGAGATTGTTTCCCGTGCAGCAATTATATCTTCTCTATTCTTATACATATCTTCAGTATTTCAATGATAGTCAATATCAATATCAGTAATTATAATTTCGGTCACTTTGCTCCAGTCCAGCCCTCCATCTTCTTTGACAGGTACTGGATTATCTGAAGGTTCAAAAATTATTCTCCTGTTACCCGAAGTGCTAATTGCAAGCTTTCCTTTTAAATTACCCGAAAGTTCATGACAATTCCCGCCAAGTGTTTTCATTGTTTCAAGGTTACGAGCAGCTTCAAGATCTTTCAGTCTCTGGTTTATGATCTTAGCTCTGTTACCATAGTACTTTGCTATAGCCGTCAAGGACGCTACAGTCTTTTCAAGTCTACTGCTTGAATAAGATAATTTCATACAAAGCTACAAATATAGTAATTTTTTATTAACCCCAAAGGTTAATAACATTTATTTATTTCCACGTACCACTCTTTCACCCTGAGCCCTGAGCCCTGAGCCCTGTGCCCTGTGCCAGTCTACAACGGACTAATCACAAACCCAAAACTATAGCTCTTCTCCCTGAGCTGGTATTCCTCATGTACCCTGGGCGACCAGCTGTCGTCACCGCCTAGCCCCATCTGCTTAAGGTCGATGTTGATATAGGTCTTGTCGCCACGGTACAGTTTCTTTGACGGCTTGGCCAGATTAAGCGCATCCTGCGAGTAATTCTGAACATTAACCTCCATCAGGGGAGTGCCGGTGATCTTCAGCCCGGTCGCAGCGGCATCCGTTATTTTAATCCACCTGACATCGGTTTTGTTGCCATTCTCCTGATGCATGACATATGGAAAGTACTGATCGGCAACGGATCCGGACCAAAGTCCGACATGGGCGCTTTCCTTCCTGTCCTGGTAGCTTTCAAAGGGCCCTCTTCCGTACCATTTTATATGATCATAGGATGCAGGCATCGAAAACTGCATCCCCACCCTCGCCAGTGGCGGGAACCCGTCGGAAAGCCCGAGATCCATCGAGAAAACAATGCTGCCGTCGGTCCTGAAGGTGTAGCTTCCCCTGAAATCCATTGTCCTTTCTCCCATGAACACCAGGTCAGAGGAAACATTCATAATCACATCCCCGTTATCCTGTGCCTTGAAATCGAGAGCCTTTACCCTGACACTATAGCGGTCGAGACCGGCTTTTCTCCATCTCGCGGCAAAACTCCTGCTCCCGCCTCCTTCATCATTATCGGTGGGTACTCTCCAGAAACAGGGCTGCAGCGGATCGGTGACAAGCTCCGAACCCCTGAAAACATAAGATATTATCGTTCCGGTCGCCTTGCTGACCTTTATCGAGATTTCTTTTCCGCTGATCGTGACGATATCTCCCTCAGTTACCTGAAGTGGCCTGCCTTTAACATTCACTTCCGGGATAACAGGTTTATAAGCTTTCATCAGTATCTGTTCCGATGCGATGTCAAAACCCTTTACAGCCCATGGCAGATCGGTCTTTGTACGAAACACCAGGTTCAGGTAGTATTCTCCATCACGGCCAAGCATATCCGCGGTGAGCGGCAGACTTAGCTCGGCCGAATCCTGTGGATTAACATCAAGGTCTTCAACAGAACCCGAGCTTACAGGATATCCGTTTCGAATAAGCTCCCAGTCCATCTTCACATCCTTCAGATCGGTGAAGAAGAAAAGGTTGCTGATGCGAAGCCTTCCCTTACCATCGACATCCTTAACACTGATGTTCTGCATGATCTTCTTGAACTCATGTGTCTCAGGCTGAGGGATCCTGTCGGGATTGATAAGCCCGTCATTGGCATTCGCACCGTCAATATAATTCACGATATTCCAGTAACCGTCACCCCTGCCATCAGATCTCAGACCCTGGTCAACCCAGTCCCAGTTGAAACCGCCCTGAAGCCTCGGATACTTGTAGAAGAGGTCCCAGTATTTTTTAAAATTGCCAAGGCCGTTTCCCATTGTATGAGCATATTCACAAATGATTACAGGCCTCGAGGGATCCTGGTTCATCAGGGAGACAATATTGTCAAGCGTCGGGTACATGGTTGAAATGATATCGTACCTCGAGAGAACATTGGCATAAGCCGGTGTTTTGCTTTCGTAATGAATAGGCCTTGTAGGGTCGAGGGCTTTCATTGCCTTGTACATCGCGTCGAAATTCGGTCCCCACCCGGTCTCGTTGCCCATCGACCAGGAGAATATGCTCGGATGGTTTCTGTCGCGCAGCACCAACCTAACACCGCGGTCGACCCAGGCATCCTTCCACTCGGGCTTCTCGGCAATGTAATATCTGCGGACGGCCCAGAGCTCATGGCTCTCGATGTTGGCCTCATCCATTACATAAAGGCCGTATTCATCACATAGTGAATAAAACTCGGGATCGTTTGGATAATGACTTGTGCGGACTGCATTTACATTAAGCCTTTTCATCAGGATGATGTCGCGTATCATCGATTCACGCGACACGGCTCTTCCCCTGTCGGGATCGAACTCATGACGGTTGGTACCTTTAATATCTATGGCTTTGCCGTTGAAAAGAAGCTGTCCGTTTTTGATCTCTACTTCACGGAATCCGACCCGCGATGAAATGACCTCCAGTACCTCTCCCGACGAGGAGATAAGCTCCATGGTGAGCGTATACAGATTTGGCGTTTCGGCTGTCCATTTCAGGGGATCCCTGACAAGTTCATTCACCTTTAAAAGAGTCTCTTTCTTCGCGCCAACCGATCCTGCCTTAAGAACTTTTTCCAGAACGGGCTTTGACGATGCATCGCTGAGTGTCATTTTTACCGAAAGGTTTTTGGCAGCAGAGGCGGCGTAATTCTTTAGTGAAACCCTCAGGTTGAAGGTCGCATCCCTGTACATTTCGTCAAGGTCGGTTGTTACATAGTAATCCCTGATATGCTGCGAAGGGGTCGAAAAGATGAATACATCCCTGTAGATGCCGCTAAGCCTCCAGAAATCCTGATCTTCCAGCCAGCTTCCGTCCGACCAGTTAATAACCTGCACTGCCAGCAGATTATCCCCGGGCCTGAGCATTCCCGTGATGTTGTATTCGGCCGGTAACATCCCGTCTTCGTTGTATCCTACTTTTTTGCCGTTAAGGTATACGGTGGCATTCGACTGAACACCTGCAAAATGAAGAAAAACCTGCCTGCCTTTCCATTCATCGGGAACGGTGAAAGTCTTCCTGTAAAGCCCTGTGGGATTGTAATCCTGAGGCACACGGGGAGGATCGGCCCTGAAGGGATGAATTATATTTGTAAATACGGGAGGATCAAAATCCCCCTGCAATTGCCAGTTACCCGGTACTTCGATATTTGTCCACCTCGATTCATTGATCGAATCGGCAGGGAAATCATCCGATGTCATCGAAGGATTGGTCAAATACCTGAACCTCCATGTACCGTTAAGCGATTTGTAAAATGAGGAATTAGATTTATCAAATGTAAGTGCCGTTGCCTTGTCGGCGAAAGGCATAAGAGTTGCATGGGCCGCTTCGTTGTTTATACGAAAAACACGGGGGTTTTCCCATTCGGGAAGACTCTGTGATGTAAGCATCACACCCGGAAGCAAGAGGATCAAAAGGATTAGGATCTTTTTCATCAGTATATAATTTTGATTTTAATGTATGATCAGCAGGTTTTTAATTCCCGGACTCTCCGGTAAAGGTCCGCGGGAAGATTTGATATTGAATTAGTTGTTTTATACAATAATAACAGCAATGCCTCAGCTCATGACCCGTTTATTATCAGTCCGTCCTTTATCCGCAGAATCCGGTCGGACATGTCGGCAAGCCGGGTGTCGTGCGTCACAATAACAATTGTCTGGCCGAATGAATCCCTCAGCCTAAAAAAAAGCTTATGCAGTTCGTCCTTGTTTTCCGAATCGAGGTTTCCCGAAGGTTCATCTGCAAGTATGACAGATGGATTGTTTATAAGCGCCCTGGCTACAGCCACCCTCTGTTGTTCACCTCCGCTCAGTTCCGAGGGCTTGTGTCCAAGCCTGTCCGAAAGACTAAGGAAACCAAGTATTTCAGCCGCCCTTGCTTCGGCCTCATTCCTGCCCTTGCCTGCAATATATGCCGGAATGCATACATTTTCGAGTGCCGTGAATTCGGGAAGCAGCTGGTGAAACTGAAAGACAAAGCCGATATGGCTGTTCCTGAATGCCGAAATCGCCTTGCCTTTAAGCCTGGATATGTCGGTTCCGTTGAAGGTTACCGTGCCGCTGTCGGGCTTATCAAGTGTTCCTATGATCTGAAGAAGAGTTGTTTTGCCGGCGCCGCTGGCACCAACTATCGATACAACTTCGCGTTCCCTGATTTCAATATCGATTCCCTTAAGGACTTTAAGATCCCCGTATGATTTTGTTATACCCCGGGTTTGTATCATAACAGAAATTCCATCAATCCGTATTGTGGTAATTGTAATAGTTGTCGTCGGGTTCGTTGATGGTCCGTTTGTAAGTGCTCTGCTGCTCAAGGTTGTCATTTATCTCTTCAGCACCGGATTCCAGATTTGTCGTTACTTCATCCACTCCACTTTCCGGATTTGCAGCTACTTCATTCACCCCGTCCTCCAAATCGGTTGTTACTTCATTTATCCCGCTCTCCAGATCGGTCGCGACTTCATTCAACCCGCTCTCCAGATTTGTCGCTACTTCATTTGCCCCATTTTCCAGATCGGTTTTGAAACTGTCCACTTCCTTCTGCAGGTTGTCGGTTATTTCATTCACATCCTTCTGGATATTATCCGAGATATCTCTTATATCACCCGATATAGTATTGGTAACCTCCTGGAAATCCCTACGGATCTCGCTGGTGCTTTCCTCAAACTCCCTTTTTATATCGTCGGTAGCTTTACGGAAATCGCGCATACCCTTCCCTATCCCCCTGGCTATCTCGGGCAGCTTGTCTGCACCGAAAAGCAGAAGAGCTACTATTATGATTACTAAAATTTCCTGGCCGCTCATCTGATCCGTGATTCTGTTAATGCAGACACAAAGGTAGAAAAAAAACAGATTAATCCCTTATGGCAGGAAGCATATATGGCTCTTTAAAAGCAAGGCGCCTCCCTGCCGGTATAGCGGGGAGGCGCTTGTATCTTTCAAAGTCGTGGAACTCCGGGTATCTGTCAGAGTTTCATTCCTTTTTTCTTTGTGGTATCATAAACCAGCGCGGTTGCAACGAATATCGACGAATAGGTTCCGACTATGATCCCGACTATCATGGCAAAGAGGAAGCCCCTGATCGTAGTCCCTCCAAAGAAGAACATGATAAACAGTACGAGCAATGATGCAATACCTGTGTTCAAGGTACGGCTGAGTGTGTCATTCAGTGCAATGTTCAGTACCTCTTTTATCGGCCGTTTCCTGTATATGGGCAGGAATTCCCTGAGACGGTCGAATACAACAACCGTATCGTTTATTGAATAACCGATCACTGTCAGGATGGCTGCAATGAACGACTGGTCGATCTCCATTGAAAAGGGCAATATGCCCCAGAACAGTGAGTAAATACCAATAACAATAAAAGTGTCATGAACAGTGGAAACAACTGCACCAATACCATATTGCCAGTTCTTGAACCTGAAGATGATATAAAGGAACATCATTATCGTGGCCAGTATGACGGCCATGACAGCCTTCGATTTTATGTCCGCGGCTATTGTCGGGCCTACTGTTTCCGAACTCTGCCTGTATTTCGACAAAAATTCCTCCCTGGTGACATCACTGCCTAACAGATCTTTAAGCCCTTCGTAAAGAAGTGTTTCCACCTCATCATCCACTCCCGTTTCGTCTATCTTATACTGCGTGGTTATCCTGACCTGATTATCCGAACCAAAGGTAACAACCTGAGGGGCTTCCCCGAATGCATCGGTAAGAAGGGATGCTACCTCCTGTGTGCTAACCTCATCGTCAAACCTGATCACATAGGTTCGTCCGCCCGAAAAATCAATCCCCGGGTTCAATCCCTTCACAGCAAGAGATATAATGCCTATAACTGTAATGACAATGGATATCGCGTAAAATATCCTCCTGTTTCCAATAAAATCTATCTTGGTGTTCTTCAGGATATTTTCAGTTATCTTTATAGAGAAGGTAAGCTTTGCATTCTTCTTGAGTTTCCATTCATAAATAAGCCTTGTGATGTAGATCGAACAGAAAAGGGAAGTAAAGATACCTATAACGAGGGTTGTTGCGAATCCCCTGATCGGGCCCGTTCCGAACACGTACAGGATGATACCGGTCAGAAGGGTTGTAAGGTTTGAGTCGATGATTGCCGAAAGAGCTCCCTTGTAGCCATCGGCTATGGCTAGCTTCATCCCCTTGCCGGCACGGAGTTCCTCCCTGATCCTTTCGAATATCAGAACGTTGGCGTCGACCGACATACCCATGGTGAGAACGATACCGGCAATACCGGGAAGTGTCAGGATGGATCCGAGTGAAGCAAGAATACCCATGATAAGGAATATATTCCCGACAAGGGCAATATCAGCGATTGTTCCTGCACTCCGGCTATAGTAGAAGATCATGTAAGCCAGAACCATGAAGAATGAAATGACGAACGACACCATTCCCGCGTTGATGGCTTCTTTTCCAAGTGACGGTCCAACGATGGTATCCGATACGATTCTGGCCGGTGCAGGCATCTTTCCCGATTTGAGGATATTGGCAAGGTCGTTTGCCTCCTCAATGGTGAAGTCGCCTGTTATCTCGGTATTTCCTCCGGTGATTTCATTTACTACCCTGGGGTAGGAACGCACGTAGCCGTCGAGAACCACAGCTATACAGCGGTCAATATTGTCGCGTGTCATCCTTGCCCATGTCTTTGCGCCTTCGGCACTCATTGTGAAATCAACCTTCACTTCCGATCCGGTCACTCCGGTGGTGGGCCTTGCACCGGTGATCACATCACCCGTAAGCGGTGCTCTCCCGTCGCGGGTTGTGACCTTGAGGGCATGAAGTTCATAAAGTGTGCCGGTCGGGTCATATTTGTGCGGACTCTGACTCCAGCGAAAGAAAAGGTCGCGGGGGAAAAGCGCCCTTACCTGGTTCATCGACAGATAGCTGTTTACCAGTGCAGTGTCGAGGCCAGCCGCGAGTCCGACCATACTCGAGGGTAAAGGTTGTCCTTGTTCAGTCACCCTGGGATTAAGAATTCCGAAAAGCGGATTCTGAAGATTGAATTCCTCACGCGTAGTGGCTTCCTGCTGTGAGCTGTCGCTGCTGATAAGTTCCTCGAGCGACTTCGATGTCGTGGTTGTATCGGCAGGAAGCTCTGATGTTACGGTTGATGTTGCCAGGGTAGTATCAGCCTTGCGCTCGGCGGCTACAATTTCCCTGAGCAGGTTGTTTGCCTGGATCAGATAATTGATTACCTCGGGATTATCATAGGTTTCCCAGAATTCAAGGTTTGCAGTTCCCTGCAACAGTTCCCTGACCCTCTGCGGGTCGTCCTGCCCGGGAAGCTCTATAAGGATATTGCCTCTTTTGGAAAGACGTGTTATATTGGGCTGAACAACACCAAAGCGGTCGATCCTGGTACGGAGAATATTGAATGCATTTGTTATGGCGCTTTCTATTTCAGTATCGAGAACCTTCAGAACTTCGGCATTGGTGGAATTGAAGTTTATCCTGTCGCGAAGCTCAACGGTTCCGAAAATCGCGGCGAGCCTGGCATTAGGATCGATATCTTCAAAAGCCCTGCCGAAAAGACTCAGAAAATCAGCTCCCCCCTGAGTCCGGTATTGTTCCTTTGCAATGGCAAGAGCCTCATTGAAGGTCTTGTCAGGAGAATAATTAGAGAGAGCTTTGAGAATGTCTTCAACCGATACTTCAAGGATAACGTTCATCCCGCCCTTAAGGTCGAGACCGAGGTTCATTTCCTTTTTCTGAACTTCCTTGAAGGTATATCCCAGGTAACTCCACTTTTCTTTAGGCAATGCCGATATTGAATCGAGGTAGTTGCGTTGCTTTACAAGGTCGCCTTGCGCGTAATCCCTCGCATCTTTCCTGACTTTCCATGTTGCCCCGGTAAATGAAAGCTGGTATATAGACACCAGAGCCAGTGCAATTGCCAGAACGATAATAGCTGCTTTATTTTGCATTTCTCTCTAATTTGGATTTTTTAGGTCTTTTTCCGAATATTCCTATATTGAGGCGCAAAGATATTAATTTTTTATAAAAACATTAAAAATTAACAGGGACATAGCATTGCCGTGTCCCTGTTAATTTAAGAGATTGTATTTATTTCTACTTGAGCAATTTCTCAAATTCAGTCTCGAGCGGCTTCCTGTTCACGAAGTCGTACAGAGCCAGGGAACGTATATTGTAGAAATAGCTCCAATAGTTCTGCAGCGCCTGTATAAACTGCCTTCTGTTCTGGTCCTTCTTGGTGTCGGCATTGTTCAGTTCAAGTATCGATATCTTGCCGATTAGGAACCTCTGTTTCGTAACATCATACATTTTCATTGCCACCGTATCGGATTTGGCAGCAACCTCAACCTGTGTCTTCTGTAGGTTAAACTGCTCAACATCGAGTACAAGGTTCTGCTGGAAGTCAACCAATGCCTGGTCGGAAGTAACCTGGGCAAGTTCCAGGTTCGAAACGGCCATCCTGTACCTTCCCTTGCCAAGACCCCAGTCAAGTATCGGAATAGTGAGTCCCAACCTTATGTTCTGCTGCTGGTTCACTTTCGCATAGGCTTGCCTGAACTCCTGGTCCTGATCCCTTGTCCCGAATGAGGCAATGAGGTTTGCATTCAGCCCCTTTTCGGCTTTTGCCTGGGCAACATTGCTCTGTGCTGTCAGAACTGTCAGCTGCTGCTGAAGTATTTCGGGGTTATTTGCCATGGCCATTTCAAGTACTTCGTCGGGACTGACCTGCAGTTCGGGAATATCTGTCGGAAGTATGAGTTCTATTCTGACATTCTCATTGAACCCGAGAAAAGACTTCAACCTGATCTCCCTGTCGCGAAGGTTCATTTCCGCTTCCTTTCTCTGTGTTTCAGTGTTAAGCCATGTAAGCTGCAGCTCTAGCAGTTCGTTCTCGGCAATCGTACCCAGTTCATACCTGCCCTGGGCAATTTTATACAGGGTGTCGGCATTGGCATAGTTCATCTCCGCGATCTGCTTGTTGGTCTGTGCAAGAGCAAGCCCGAAGAAGTACATAACAGCCTGGGAATGCACACCCTCTATGTTTGCCAGGTAATTCTGCTTAGCAGTTTCATACTGAAGAGGCTCGGTTTTTTTCTGCCATTTAAGGGAATTGTATCTGAAAAGAGGCTGTGTAAGCCCTATACTTACAGGCACTGTAATATAGTTCCTGCGATCTCTTTCAAAGTCATTTTCAAGGGTAAGGTCCGACTGAAGCGATAATGTACCCCCGGTAAGACCGATATTCTGTGACAGCGAAAGCGACCCAAGATTACGCATTACATTGGTTGACTTGTAATCCCAGCTTTCAGTAACCGAGTTCCATACCCTTTCAAATGCAGTACTGTAAAAGGGCGTGGTACCGGTAAAAGTCAGGGACGGTCTGTACTCAGCCTTGAAAGTGCGGTAACGCCAGTAGATTGCACGGAACCTGTTCTTTGCCATCAGGGCATTGGGAGACTGCTCCTCAGAGAGCCTCATCACCTCATCAAGGGTAAGTCTCTTAAGTTCCTGAGAAAAGGAATTCTTTAGCGGGAACAACAGCAGAACAGCTGCCGTCAGCATAAATAACTTCTTCATCTTTCGTGTTTTATTCGTATCTTAATGATTCTATGGGATCTTTCTCGGATGCATTCTTGGCCGGGCGGTATCCGAAAATAACACCCACTGCAGCTGAAACTCCGAAAGCGATAAATATTGAAAAGAAAGACACAATGGTCATAATACCTGAAACCTGTTCAATGAGTTTGGCCATGATGACTCCCAGGAATATACCGATGAAGCCACCTATAACACTTATCAGAACAGCCTCCGCGAGGAACTGAACCACAATGTCCATCTTCTTGGCACCTATCGCCATCCTGGTGCCAATCTCCTTTATCCTCTCCATAACCGAGGCATACATAATGTTCATTATACCAATACCACCCACAAGGAGCGAGATGCTCGCGATTACCCCCAGAACAATGTTGAAGATATCCTTTGTCCTCTCCTGCTGCTTGAGCAAAAGCTCGGGAACCGTTATCTCAAAATCCTTGACGTTCGAGTGACGGCGGGTTAGCATGCGGCTGAGTATCTCCGTGCTGGGATTGAGCTGTTCCGTTTCGTTTACCTGAACCACTATCCTGTCGAGCTGGTTATAATTCGTTTCCACATTGGAGGCATCGGAACTGCTTACTATAACGCGGCCCATTCCCCCCATTCCGCCCGGGCCGCCCATGATCATCATGTTGGAAGAGGCTTCCGAAACAAGCTTGGTGTTCACCAGAGCCCTGTTCTGAAACCTCAGGAGCATGGTCTGGATAGGTATGTAAATGTTGTCGTTGTAGACATTTACTCCCTTTTCCTCAAAACCGGTGAGACTGACATTAGTTTTCTGAAGAACACCTATTACCTTGAGCCATATCCCGTTGAATTTGATATACTGACCCAGGGGATCAACCTTGCTGAAGAACTTCGCCCTGATGTTGGCCCCGATAATGCAGACCTGAATACCATTTTTCTCCTGGTATTCATTGAAAAACGTACCGTGGACAAGCGGCAGGTTGTACAGGTGAAAATAATCATTCGACACGCCCACCAGCTTTGCAGTGTATTTTACCCCGTTCATCATGGCAACAGAGTTGAATGATATCTCGGGACTGATCCTTTTTACCGACGGAAGTGTCTCATATATTGCCTCGACATCGAGCATGCTGAGCCCGCGTGAGAATTTCTTGGTCTGTTTCTCCGAGTCTTCCGAACCGGAGGTGGATGCTTCCTGGATTATTGGATTGATAAGAATGTTGTTCACCCCTACCATCTTCATCTGATCCATGATCTCCTGCTTGGCTCCTCTTCCGATGGCAAGCATCGCGATAACCGCGGCAACCCCGAATATGATCCCAAGAGCCGTAAGCATTGACTTCAGCTTGTTGGAAACTATTGATTCAATTGCAATTTCTATGTCGTGAAAATATCTGAAGAAGAATTTAAACATATCCTTAGTGTTTGTGGATTAATTCTGATTCGTGCTGCCGGGATCCCTGTGCCTTCCGCGGGCAAAGGTATCCCCGTGCATATTCTACATCCCTTCCCTCGTCGCGGGAGGATTATTTCTCATCTGTTCCATCCTCTGACGCATCTCAGGATTGTTTTCCATCATTCTCCTGAAAGCTGCAGTGTCTCTCTGTCCACCCTGACCTCCGGGCATCATCCTGCCGCCCGGGCCCATGTTTCCTCTCTCCCTTGACCTGGCAGCATCTTCCCTGGCCTTCTCTTCCTGCTCTTTCTTAAGCCTGGCCTTTTCCTGGTTGATTGCAATCAGATCCTCACCGGCTACCTTGAACTTGTCAGGTTTTTCAGGAGTACTGAGATATATAAGGGTACCCGGTTCAATTCCCTGCTCCACAACTACATTGTTCTCATTCTCGACGCCCAGAACAATTATCTGCCTGACTCCCTTACGGGTATAGACAAAAGGTATGCTGTCGGCTCCGAGCTGGACGCTCTCGATAGGAATATAAGTGACATCATCCAGCGTTTTGGTGACTATCTGGTTGCCCGTGGTCATCGAAGGCTTGAGTATCGGATCCGATCCATCAAGTTTGACGACCACCTCAAAAACCTTCGCATCTGCATTGGGAAGCTGTTCTCCAATATTCGCCACGGAAATCACCGAGCCGGTGTATGACTTCTCCGGAAATGCATCGACAAGTATGTTTACCTTCTGCCCTACTGCTACCTTGCTTACATCAATCTCGTTTACATAGGTCTTGGATATCATCGACGACATATCAGGAAGAGTTGCCACAACATTGTCCCAGGGAGAAATGGACGAACCAACTTTTCTTTTCACATTAGTCCTGTCTCTCTTGTAAATAACCATCCCGTCCGCCGGAGCATAGATGATGAAATTTGCAAGTACCTTCTGAAGATCTCCTACCCTTTCACGCTGTTCCGAAAGGTTGAATTTCAAAGTCCTCATATCCGACCTTGCCTGTTCCACCTTGAGCGAATAGCCCTTTATTGCCTGATCGAGCGAACGCTTTGCCTTGTCGAGCGAGATCTCGGCCTGCCTTATGGTTGTAGGCGGCTCGAATTTCGACTGTTCCAGAGTTATCTCGGCTTCCTCAACTGAAAACCTGAGGTTCTTGATGTTGTCACGAAGGTCACTCAGGGTAACAGCAGTGTCGAGCATCTTTACTTCCAGATTTGCTTCCTGAGTCGTCAGCCTTTCAAGCTCATCCTTAAGTGTGTTGTCGAAGGTTGTCCTGTCGAGGGTGCAGACATAATCACCTTTCTTAACCTGGGTGCCTTCCGGAACCAGATCGGTAATCTTGATCTCTGCAGCCCTTATCTGCCTGCTCTGCGTGAAATCGGGACCTGTGATATCCATCGAATTCTCAGCCTGAAGCTCCCCTGTGGTGGATACAACTATCTCAAATTGTCCGTGCTTTACCTCCACGTACAGATTGGCCAGGTCTTTCTTCTTTGCAGCCTTTCCGATCATTATCAGGGCTATTATTGCAGCAACTGCAACTGCCCCTATTATGACAACTGTCTTTTTCATACGAGAATTATATTACTGTTTTTTGTAAGTTGATTGCTTCGTCTTTAATCTTTCCGATCCGGGATTACTTCCGCGGTATCTTTGTTTTTGAACGGGAAAGATTTCATTGAACCTGCAACAATTATTTATAATTTCTTTTTTAACAACTGTGCAAAAATATTCATCTGCTTACTATCATAATTAGATTTAACATCTTTTAATTGTTAAAAGATTGTTTCCTCCGGTTTAAAGACAGTCATCGGCTTCCATTTATTCCACGGGGAATATAAAAAAGATTTCTATTTGACTTTTTTAACAATTCCGATTACTCTATCAGCCAGGTTTTCTGCATCCTCGATCGTTGGTCCCTCCGCGTATATCCTCATGATGGGTTCGGTGTTCGATTTACGAATCTGTACCCATCCATTGGCGTATTCGATTCTCATTCCGTCCCGTTCATCGATATCATGCCCTGCAAAATCTTCCCTAACCGAGTCGAGTATCCGTGTAAAATTCACTCCTTCAGGAAGATCCAACCTCTTTTTTGCCATGAAATAATCGGGATATGTTTTTCTCAGTTCCGAACAGCTCATACCGCTTCTTGCCAGATGCGACAGGAAAAGAGCAATGCCGGCAATAGCGTCGCGGCCATAGTGTAACTCCGGATAGATTACGCCTCCGTTGCCCTCTCCCCCGATGACAGCTCCGCGCTCCTTCATCTCCTCAACTACATTAATCTCTCCCACTGCA
>JAAYQC010000232.1 GCA_012519515.1 Bacteroidales bacterium
ACGCGCTACATGCAGGCATGACGGTATGTATAGATGTGAGCTTCTTCGGACATCCCACGCTTTATGGTGCGAGAATTGAATCTGGATTCGTCATTACGGAGGATGGTTGTGAACCGCTTTGCCGTGAAGCCGATGAAATGTACCTCAAGGACCTGTAAAAACTAACATCTTATTCCGAATGAGGTTCGGATATCACACGGTGGAAACGATCATTGTGCGCTTTGCTGGAAACACCCTCAGATACGACAATACAACATTAATTACAAGTGTAAAAGGAGAAAATGTTATGGCAATCGGGAAAAAGACATGGGTATTTGCAGACGGTGACCTGCCTCCACAGGGAAATGAAGAACCTTTTGGTCATGAGGCGCTTATGGTCGCTAACAGCGGCGAGCGCGATGCGCATCTCAGCTTGAAAATCCTTTTTGAAGACAAAGCTCCTGTTGAGGGTGTGCATCTTACAGTGCCTGCGCAGCGTGTCAACTGCTTTCGTATGGATTTTCCCGTGGGAGAAGAAAAATTCAGTATACCAAAGGGGCAATATGCCGTAATACTCACGAGCGATGAACCTATTGTTGCCCTTTACGGCAGGCTTGATAGACGCAAGGACATGGCATACTACCCGATTGCCGGTTTCAGCGAATAGCTTATTCCCCCTCTAAGAGCGAGCACACCAACAGAACCGCCCGTTGAGAACAGGTGTTTGTACCTTGACAAGAGAATGGAGATCTTATTTCGGGTTCCTTCAAACACTACCCTGATCCTACAAACCCACATCCTAACGCGTTACACGAGGAGCCGGCCTCAACCAGCCTAAACATGTATGTTTGGAGGTGGATGGACACTCTTGCATACGGTAGTCCTTTTCAGGTCCCTAGAGGGCTAACATCTACTATCGGACCTAATAAGACAGTACACGACTGGTAAGGCCAAACTCAAGCGTTATCTCTATTCTCTTGTCAAGGTCAAAGCCAATGAACAGAAAACAGAAGAAACAGCTACGGCTGTTCGGCACGTAAGTACGTAATTATTATTGCATTAGGAGGGTTCTATGAGAAAAACAGTTTTAATACCTGATGAAGAGTTTATTACACGCTGCAACAATGCTGCAAAACTTATTAGGCGCGACGGCTTGGATGTGCTCATCGTTAACTCAACGGACGGCGATTACGCAAACGCACGCTATTTCTCGAACTTCTGGCCACTCTTTGAGCGTAGCGGTGTGGCTATTGCTCCCGATGGCGATGCTGCACTTATGGTAGGTCCGGAAAGTAAAGAATTCGGCGCAGACCGCTCAAAGCTCAAAAAATTGTTTGTGCTCCGTGAATACCGTGAGAGTGCTGACCCACAGTATCCAGAACTCACCTGCGCAACCTTTAACGATGTACTCGCAGGCATAGGCGTTACTGGTAAAAAGCTTCGTATCGGTGTAGCAAGCTTTCTTGACACAACCGTCGTCATTATGGAAGGCATACGCAAAGCCTTCCCAGAGGCCGAAATCGTGGATGCCGGGTATATCATGACAGAACTTAGAAGCATCAAATCCGAAGCCGAGATTGCCTGCTTAAAAGAAGGCTATCGCATAGCCGAAATCGCTACACAAGCCGTAATAAACGAAATACGTCCGGGCAAAACGGAACTCGAGATGGTGGGCGTTGCCCAGCGTGCTATATATGAAAATGGTGCCGAATACGAAGGACTTCCGATGTATGTGTTCTCGGAAGCCTCTACCCGTCACTGCATATCACGTTCGTCATATCGCAAGTTCAGTCGTGGCGACATTGTGCAGTTGAACCTCTCAGCCAAGGTAGACGGCTACTCCGCTTCCATCGGATTCCCTATTGTTTTAGGTAAGCTCGAGGGGCGCAGGCGCGACGTTGTACTGTTCGGACTTCAGGTGCACAACTGGGTGCAGAGTCAGATAAAGGCGGGCATGCCGGCTCGAGATATGGCAAAGATGGCCTATCAGTACTACTTTGACAACGGCTTCGGCGAAAACTACGTGTACGGTCCTATGCACGGCACCGGCCTTTGCGAGGTCGAGGCTCCGTGGGTGGAAACAAGTTCGAACTATAATTTCAAACCCGGAATGTGTTTCCAGATTGACACATTTATGGCGACCAATGAATTTGGTGTGCGGTGGGAAAAAGGCATCTTCATCCGTGAAAACAGTATAGAAGTGCTCTCGGGTGACATCGGCACGCTATACGAACTGGATTTCTGATAACGCATTAGGAGGTATACGATGGAAAAAATCAAATGTGATCTTATACTTACTGACTGTTATCTTATTACGATGGACAGCGCCCGCCGCATAATCGAAAATGGCGCTGTCGCCATCACTGACGGCAGAATAACTGCTGTGGGGCAAAACAGCGATGTGCTTGGAGCTTACGAAGGCGCTATTTACAACTGCATGGGTGGCACTGTTCATCCCGGATTAATTGATGCTCACGAGCATGTTGCGTGGCATCTTGTCCGTAGTATAGTGCCCGACACGTTCTCTGTACCCGAGGTATGGGAAAAGTATGAAAACCCCATAGTAAACCATATCACCGGCGACGACGAAAAATACAGTCTAATACTGGCCACGCTTGAAATGGCGATGAACGGTACCACGATGTTTGGCGACACAGGCGGCCTGCGCAACACGCACGGTGCGTTTTCCGGCGCCAACGTTATAGGTGTAAAAGGTTACACCAGCCATGGTATAAGCGATGACTATACCCCCGAGCTCAAAATCATGGAATACTCATTTGAGAAATGCATCGAGCTTTTCGAGGAGGAGCTTACCATGTATAAGCGCTCGCGAACCGCCCGTGTAGGTGCACAGGTCGGCCTTGCAGGCATGGAGCATACCTCTGGTGATCTAATGGTTGCGGCAAAGGAACTTTCAAAAAAGTACGGTGTCCAGATGCAGGTACACAGCTGCGTGTATGACTCCGAGATTGATTGGTTCCGTAAACGGTATAACAAGACGCCCATTGAGTTCTACGATGACCTTGGCGTGCTTGATGAACAGACCACACTTGTGCACGTGATACACACTACTGACCATGACCTTGACATATTGGAAAAACGCAGACCGTGTGTGGTGCACTGCCCTGGCGCGTCTTTCAGGTACGGACTGGGCGCGATGCGTGTCGGACGTTTTCGTGAAATGATGGACCGTGGCATAAAGGTCTCCCTTGGCACCGACTCATGCAATTGGTGTGATGGGCTTGATATATTCCAACAGATGTATCTCGCGTGCGTCGGCCACAGAGAGTGCAAAAACGAATATCCAGTATTTACACGTGAAGAAGCGTTTGAAATGGCAACGATAAACGGCGCTGCGGCTTTGGGCGCTACGGACGAGTGCGGCAGCATTGAAGTTGGAAAAGCTGCCGACATTGTAATACACACGATATTCCGCCCCGAAATGACCAAGTCCAGTGACCGCCTGATGGCTCTGGTTTACTCTAGTCAATCTCGTAGTGTAGATA
>JAAYQC010000116.1 GCA_012519515.1 Bacteroidales bacterium
AAATATTCTTTACCTGATACCAGTACATTCTCACCAGAATATTCAATATGTTGGCTTTGATTTGATTTTACCTTACCCGTGTTCCAGATTATATTATTTTCAGCATCAGCAATTTCAATAGAGTAAGCCGATTGTTCTACCTGATTTCTATCCGAAAATATCTGCCACCCAAATCGAGGTGTTTTGCTGTTTACTAAAAATGGTGACTCTTGATATTCACAGGTGGTTTTTTGTACCGAAAGACTACTTGATGAAGTACAATTAACGAATGTATACAATACAAGAATAGTTAATTGATAAAATATACCAATGCCCTTTTTATTAAATCTATACCAATTCATATGCTTATTTTTTGGATGCACATAACCTTACTAACCTGATTTATTCATAAACCCAAAATTACACGTAAAAATCAGTTATAAAATCTTACCATGACCTTTCAATGTCTTTTATTTCAGATTTCCGGTTTAGATTCCCGGGTGTTATATCGGGATCTTTCAGCAAACTCCCGGGATACATAGTTTTCATAACTCATGCATACTTCGGTTGCAAAGTCAACCCCGGCGCTAATGATATCCCTCCACTGGTTGCCGTCCATCAGGGAAAGCCGGTCAACATCCGTATTGTTGATAAACATGGCGGCCATCATCCCGGCATTGAAATTATCCCCTGCTCCTATCGTGCTTACCGGTGTTATTTCCTTAACAGGAAACTTGCCCCTAAAAGCTTCTGTCCTGACATAAACTCCTTCAGCACTGGCTGTGTAAACCAGACACTTACAATAAGGCCTGATTGCATCCCAGGCTTCATCGGGAGTTGATGCTCCGAATATATTTTCAAAATCCTCGTCGGAACCCCTTACCAGACTAGCCATCGACATGTTCTCGATGATCAGGGGTTTTAAACGATCCAGCTCATGCCTGTGCGCGCTCCTGAAATTCGGATCATATATCACTATAGATCCGCTGTTGCAGGCCTGACTTATGAATCCGGTGAATTTTCCCCGTATCTCGGCAGTAATCGCATATATCGACCCGAATAACACAATATCATTCCTCGATGCTTCGGGCATATCCGTGTCAAGCCTGTTTGCCGGATAATCTTCATAGAAGGTGTAGGTCGCGTCATTCCTCTCATCAAGAAATGCAAGGGCAAGCTTGGTTTTGCCGTCGGAATAATGATGAACATGGGATGTGTCGACACCGTTTGAATGCAGGAAGGAATCGATGTGACTTCCTACATTGTCATCGGCGTATTCACTGATAAAATATACCGGAAGACCTGCCCTCCCGAGCGACGCCAGGCTGTTGAGCATCGCTCCCCCGGGCTTTGCAGCCTGAGGCTGCCCGTTCTTGAAAATAATGTCGAGTACCGTCTCGCCTGTACCGAATATCTTTCGCATAATCTTTGATGGTTAAGTGTTTACAATATAAAATCCCCCGTGTGCCGGTTAGTGAATATACAAATAAAACAAGCATGTCGGTTTAACATGCTCCGTTATGATTATAATATATATTTTTATCCAAACAAATAACAGTTGAATATGAAAGCAATGGTACTCACCGGGATCAGGCAGATGGAAATGCGCGAGGTTCCCGACCCGGTTCTCAGTGATCCGCGCGATGTGAAGATCAAACTTCTTGTTCTGGGAATTTGCGGATCGGACATCCACTACTATGTCTCAGGAAGGATAGGATCGCAGGTGGTCAGTTATCCTTTTACTGTCGGTCACGAATCCGCGGGAGTTGTTGTTGAAACAGGAAAAGCCGTTACAAGGGTAAAAGAGGGCGATATAATAGCTGTTGAACCGGCAATGTGGTGCGGAAACTGCGACCAGTGCCTTGCCGGAAGGCATCATACATGCCGGAGGCTTAAATTTCTTGGATGTCCCGGGCAAGCTGAAGGCGCCCTGTCGGAATACATCGTCATGCCCGAAAACAGTTGCTTCCCTCTCCCTGCAAACCTTAATCCCGACCATGGTGCAATCTCCGAGCCGCTTTCCATCGGACTGTACTCGGTAAAAAAAGCAGGAGATATAAGAAATTCGGATATTGCCATCCTTGGATACGGCCCTATCGGGATGAGCGTCATGCTGGCAGCTAAAACAAGGGGCGCAGCTTCAATAAACGTAACTGATAAGATAGAAAGCAGACTTGCCATAGCAGAAAAGGAGAAGGCCTCATATACAGGTAATCCGTTGAAGAATGATATAGTTCAGGAAATACTCCGTTCCAAACCTTTGGGAATAGATGTCGTATTAGAATGCTGCGGGCAGCAGGAAGCCGTTGATCAGGCCTGTGAAATCCTTAAACCCGGCGGACGCCTGATCATAGTAGGTATTCCGGAATTTGACAGCTGGAAACTGGATGTTGACAAAACGAGACGGAAAGAATTTACCATTCAGTTCATCAGGAGACAGTTGAACTGCGTTGACGATTCAATCCGCCTGATGTCGGAGGGCACTATCGATGTAAGCAATATGATCACCCACCGCTTCCCCTTTGAAAGGACAAAAGAGGCCTTCGATCTAGTGAACGGATATCATGACGGTGTGATGAAGGCCATGATTTACTTTTGATATCGAAATTTGCTACTTTTATCTGAACAATCAAAACCTGTCAGCCCATGAAGAAAAAATCCATCCTTGCCGCGGTTATGCTAATGGCTTTCATTGCCTCCGCGGCACAGAATGTCGGTTCAAGCCCCGATTACATTAAAGCCCTGACAGCTGAATGGAAGGGAGAACGTTTCGCCGACGGAAGGCCGAAGGTTCCGGACGCCATCCTCGAGCGGCTGAAAAACATATCGATAGAGGAAGCCTGGGGAGTCCTGCGCAACAGAGGCTATAACAACCAGTTTGAAGGAGACTGGCAGGTGATTCATCCCGACGAAGCCATGACAGGACGGGTAGTTACTGCCCAGTATATGCCCCTGCGGCCCGATCTGGAAAAATACATAAAGGAAAAGGGAAAGGCTGAAAACAGGGCCCAGCAGGGCGGAACTAACTCCTGGCCTATCGATGTCCTGACCGAGGGGGATGTGTATGTCGCCGACAGCTACGGCAAAATAGTCGATGGGACTCTTATCGGCGATAACCTTGGAAATTCCATATATGCTAAATCTAAGAGAGGAGTGATCTTTTACGGATCGGTAAGAGACCAGGAAGGACTCGAGGAGATAAAGGGATTCAACGGCTGGATCAAGGGCAGCGATCCTTCATTCATAAGCCAGATGAGCCTGGTGTCAATAAATGCTCCCATCCGCGTCGGAAGAGCCGTTGTACTGCCGGGAGATGTGGTTCTCGCCAAGAAATTCGGAGTGATATTCATTCCCTCACATATTGTTGAAGAACTGGTTATAACAGCCGAGGTAACCGCTCTGAGGGATGAGTTCGGCCACCTTCGCCTGAGGGAAGGAAAATACAAACCCGGACAAATAGACAGCCAGTGGACCGAGGAAATAAAAAAGGACTTTATGAACTGGCTCAATAATTACCCCGGTAAACTGCCAATGACAAAAAGCGAACTCGACGACTACTTCAAGGAAAGGAATTGGTGAATCGGGCGGCGGATGGATAGCGGCTAGCGGATAGAGGTTCAAAAGAGTTGAAAGTTGATAGTAAAAAGTTGAAGGTGAAGCGTTTAGGGTTTAGGGTTTTTTGAAGTCAAATCAGAAAACGGAAACGGCAAAACAACAATGTCGCCTTTTACAAATCTTTCCATGCCTCGTCTTCTTCAGGTAACAGCCAGTCTTTGATCAACACTTTTTCACTGGCAAAATGGGTCATAACTTTATCGTTTTCCGGCATTTGTCTTGTCTCTTTTTTTAAAACCTCTGTCAACATTAGTTTTTCTTTGTAAGGCAACTGCTGTATATTCCGAAATTAATTGACCCCCCATTCCGAAATAATTGACCCCCTATTCCTGACAATTGACCCCCCTGGAATAGGGAATTTTAGCTGACATTCCGGCATATTGACCCCTCTTTGGGGAACTATTATGACTGACATTCCGGCATATTGACCCCCCTGGTAGTCGTTGTGTTTATTCCTTTGCAGGAAAAAATATGCGATGGCAAGAAGGATAATAGAAATGGAAATTAAGAAACAGATTGAGATTTTAAACAGTCTTGGTTATGGTAAGAAAACAATTGCACGGGAATTAGGTGTATCAAAGAATACAGTAAAGAATTATCTTGAAGCATCACTTGAAGCCTCAGATGCGAAAGGTGCTGATTGGCACAATGACTCGCGTAAAGAAGAATTGCATTCTTTCTTTCCCTATTGCCGCGGTGAACTGTCTCGCAAAGGTGTAACCAGGCAGATTCTTTGGGCTGAGTATCGGGGCAGGCATCCGGATGGTTACAGTTACAGTCGGTTTTGCGAGTATCTAAGTCAATGGCTTGATAGAAAGGATGTATCGCTTCACATTGAACAACAACCCGGGGACAGGATGTATGTTGATTTCGCGGGTTCAAAGATGACGATAGCAGATCCATACACGGGTGAGATAAAGCAAGTCGAAGTGTTTGTTGCAGTTCTGGGTTATAGCGGGAAGACCTATGTAAGAGCTTGTGAGAGCCAGCGTAAAGAAGATTTTTTATCATGCATCGCGAGGGCATTAAACTATTTTGGAGGTGTTCCAAAAGTTCTGATACCTGATAACCTAAAGAGTGGAGTTGATAAGGCTAATCGTTATGAGGCAGAAATAAACAGGGACTTGCTTGACCTTGGTAACCATTATGACATGGCCATCCTTCCCACAAGGAGCGTTAAGCCTCGTGATAAGGCATGGGTTGAGCGAATGATCCAAATTGTTTATACACGTGTTTATGCTCCTCTTCGCAACCAGGTTTTTACTAATCTTGATAATCTTAACGACGCCATCTGTGAGTATCTTGAATATCATAACCAGGTTCCTCTCCAGGGCAGATCGGAGAGCCGTAATGTACTTTTTGAGACAGGGGAAAAACAACATCTTCGCCCTCTTCCTCATGATTGCTGGGAACTGAAAGAATACCTTCATGTTAAAGTGATGAAGAACTCTCATGTGCAGCTTCACAGGGACAGGCATTACTATAGTGTACCGCATCATTATATCGGGCAAAAAATAAAACTGGTTTATACTGATACATATGTCGCGGTATATCTTGCAGGAGAACGCGTTGCATATCATTTACGTGATCGTACTCCTTACAAGTACACAACTGTAAAAGAGCACCTTCCATCGAGTCACCAGTTTGTAAGTGAATGGAACCCTGGTAAGTTTATCGAGTGGGCCGGACGCATTCACCCTGATGTGGAATCTTATATAAGAAAAGTACTTGACAGCAAACTATACCCGGAGCAAACATACCGGATCTGCGTTGGAATATTATCCTTTGAGAAAAAAGCAGGTAAAGAGCGGTTGATAGCTGCATGCAAGCGAGCTTCTGACTTCGGGGTATATAATTATAAAGTTATTAGTCAGATTATTGATAACCGTCTTGACCGACTTGAAACACGAGAAAAACAAATAACTATGCCCTTGCATGAAAACATACGAGGAGCAGACTATTACAAATAACCGATTTTAAAAATGATGCTTATGACACATGAAATCCAACAACTGATGCAGAACCTGCGACTCCCCGGGATGAGAGCCGCGTACGAAGGAATAATATCTGCAAAGAACCTTCACTCTATCGGCAACGATGAGCTATTGAACCTCCTGTTACAGGCAGAATGGGATGAAAGAGAGAACGCGAAAGCCAACCGGCGTTTACAGAATGCAAGGTTCAGGATGCGTGCCTCGATGGAAGAGGTAGACTTCTTTTCTCCACGCGGACTTGACAAAACGAGGCTTCTGCGGTTTACTGACGGAAGCTTCTTAAAACATGCCGAGAGCATACTTATTACAGGTCCGACGGGTGTGGGCAAAAGTTATATCGCTTCTGCCCTGGGCCATCTTGCCTGTCAACTCGGTTATAAGGTTAATTACTTTATTGCTCAAAAACTCTTTGCAATGCTCAGAATGTCTAAAGCTGACGAATCATACATCAGGCAGATTAGAAAACTTGAAAAGCAGGATCTTCTGATCATTGATGACTTTGGCATGCAACCGCTGGATGAAATGTCACGTATGATGCTTCTGGAAATCATCGAGGACCGTCATCAGAAAAGTTCAACCATCATTGCATCACAACTCCCAGTGGAGAAATGGCATGATGTAATTGGTGAGAGTACCGTGGCTGACGCGATACTTGACCGATTGGTTCATACATCACACCGAATTGAATTATCTGGCGAGTCTATGAGGAAAAAGAAAAAAAGTATAATTTTAAAACATTAATCGTTCATTGCATTTTTAACTACGATTGCCCTTCGGGGTTGTTGCCTCCGGCAGGGGGGTCAATAATCAGGAATGAGGGGTCAATTAGTCAGGAATAAACACAACTGCTTTACAAGGTCAACAAGCTGGTTAAAATTGAGCGGTAAGTTTATATTCAAATCTGCAGCTTTCATCATAATATAATTTTGATTTAAAGGTCGAATCAATCATTTTTAAGAATCATAAGCCACTCTTGTCTTGATGGCTTTGGCTAAATCTGTCTGAGAGCAACTTTTTGTTTTTCTCAATTGAGACTTCCTCCACCAATTTTAAGCATTATCGTAGTACCTTATTGTTTATGATAATGCATTTGTTTTGCAAATATACGGTAAAATAACACAATGTTAACTCAGTTATTTGTTTGTCATATAGTTAAATTTATACTGTCCTGTATCTGATAATACACAAGACAAAAACTCAGAACATCTTTTAAATTTTCCTATATCGTTGTTATAAAACAAGTTGGCAGCCGGTGCCTGACTGTAACCGGCATGCCGTTCTTTCGCTCCCCGCTTTAGCGGGGCAGGCTCTCCGGAGGAGGGGATCCATCCGATGCAACCTTAGCTAAAGCCTCATTATAAGAGACTTGCAAGACTTGCAAGAACTGTGCCCTGCGCCGCATGCCGCGTGCCGCTCGCCGTTCTTCCGCCCTTTCAGGGCTTTACATCACAGGGGGCATCCAGCCTCCGGTTGCACCGGAGGTTATTAAAATTGAACCGCTTCACGGTTTCTTCCTTTAACCGCTATCGCGGTTTGCCATACCAGTAACATATCTGCTATAAATCTATATCGTGAAT
>JAAYQC010000242.1 GCA_012519515.1 Bacteroidales bacterium
CCGCCCAACTATATGATGCAGCGTAAGTTTCGCTTTTTGCCAACCCTGCTCGGTAGCGGGATTATATGTAGGGGCTTAGGCTAAACAACAAAAGCTAAAAAACAGTCCGCCATTTCAGGACTTGACATCCCCCGAAACAAACTACGTCAGACTATATACCGTGTCATCCCGGGCAAGCTTGCTTGACCCGGGATCCAGTCTTTTGAAGCCCAAAAACAAGCACCAGACCCAGAAGCAAGCGCGCCCTTTATTAAGACTAATCCGCGTTCATCCGCGCCTTTTATCCGCGTAAATCTGCGTGATCCGTATGACCCGGGCTCCAGTTTTTTGGAAAAGTAAACACCAAATCCAGAAACAAAGCACACCATACCCCTTCAGGGCAACCCCTCTCCCGATCCACCCGTCCGGAAAGAGAACCCAGGCTTTTTCCCGCGGCTCCCGCAAACCCACTCCTGCTAAACCTGCCCCCACATATATTGGTGCTACGATTTGTGCGCAGCAACCAAGCTCTTGTGTGACAGTAAGCCTGCTTTACCTTACAAGATATTTAACAACCGGATGATCAGGTCGAATATGAATTAACGTTAAACCCAATAGGGAGTTCTCGAGCACATATCTTGTTTCCATCATTTCATTGCAAGTGTAATACAACGACAGAAATCATAGAATAACTCAATCTCTCTTAAGAACTTTCGCTGCTTTCCTCTTCACGATTCATAATATCAATCTGCTCAATAAGATCCTGATTCAACATCGATAACTCAACATTCTGTACATCAAACTCCCTGAACAGAGGCTCAAAACAATTGGAGCATTCCTTAGCATACAGCTCTGAATATCTCTCTAACATCGGAAATAATGAAGATTTAAGGTTTTCAGAAACAGAATCCCATCCTTGGAGATAACTGTCACTATCATTGATGTATGACTCCAGAAATTTGTCAGTATCGTCTGGTATTATCAAAAACCCCTTAAAAAAGTCTTTCACCCCTCTTAAAAAAGGATCTTCTGTTAGGAATCTCCTGTATCTGGGATATCTAAGCACTAAGCTCTCTTTTAGTTCCCTCAAGTATTGAAAATGCTCCAAGTATTGCTTAAAAGCACCCACAACATCATCAAACAACCTATTTTGTTTTCCATCGTCAATTTCACATCGCAATTGTACACCAACTGAATCTGGCAGATAGTTAGCGATGATGGAGTTCAGGATTGCATTAGCCATATCAGTATATGTCAATACATAGCATGAAATACCGTCCATTGTTTCTTTACCCAAATCAGGATCAATTTGGTATATGTTATCCCAAAAGTTTGCAACACTTTCCGCATTTTTCTCGGTATTACCAAATTCTTCAATAAACTCAAGAAGTTTGCTATACCTTTCAATGAATGGGTTGACGGGCAAGAAGATTATTTCTTTTAATGAAGCCTTAAATAGAAACCTCGATAGATTATTTCTAACTTCTACAGCTACGTTACGATTACGAAGTTGAACTTCACTTTTTGTATTAATATCTCGGTCTTCAATTACGACAAGCCGCTTTTTATAGCTAATAGTAATTCCTGTCAAAAGTGAGATTAAGCCTAAAACTCCAGCCACAATAGATAAACCAACAGTAATTGGGGATTTATTGGTCGAGACTAATACAATAACAGCAATCACGAATAAAAAACAACCAACCACAATCTGAATAAGACTGCTATTAGTATTTTTAATCATTGATATTTCTTTATCATGAATGTCTAGCCTATCTCGGATTCCCCCTAGTGTTTCATCATATTTATCAATGAGTTGGATTAAATAGTTTTTGATTTTCAGGTTTTGTATTCCCAGTTTTTCAACTCTTGACAAGGCAAAGTGTACCGATTTCATGAGCAATCTATTCTGTTTTCCCAAATTCTGTAGAAATAGGAGCGAACCTTTCTGGACTAGTAGTAGATTGTGCTTGTTGATATTCATCAATTTCTTGTTCTTGCCGGTTACCGTAAACCAAGCTCTTTGAAACCATTTTTCTTTTATGAGCTTCTCATAGTTATCAGAAGTTACAGTAAGAAGTTTAGATATATCATCGAGACTTTTTTTCATTTCAGGGGAATCACTATCATAAGTAGCCATAAACTCAGACATTGCAGATTGAAAGGTTTGAATCTGATCCTGCGATAAAGGAGCACCACCTATTCTTTTATCTATTGCACTCACTATTGTATCAGGTGTTTGTTCCATTTATATCTCCTTCATTCGTTTTTCTATTTCAATATCTTGGCTTTTATCAATCTGGTCAATTAGGGCGGCATTGTTTGCATGAGTTTTCATTTCTGAGGCAAACTGCTTCTGAGTTCTGAATGCATTATACGTAGTTATAGCAAAGTTAGTATAGGAATTAGTTATACCTTGATCAATTCGCATATCCCTAACTAACTCCTCAAAATCACCTTTGCCAAACGCAGCGTCAATAACCTTCCTCAACCCAGATCCGATAATGATTCCTAATCCTATTCCAACCAGTCCTGGAGGACACAACAAAGCAACACCCTTTAGCGCAACACCAACAACAGCACCTCTAGCCGAGTCCTTAGCAATATTTGTAAATGCCATATCTATGTCAATTTCACCATTTTTAAGTGCTATATAATTCTGAATCGCTGAGACACCAAGAGAAACTGCACCGCCAATTAATGCTCCTTTTCCGAGCTCGCTTAGTGTCTGTACAGAAAACACTGTATTTGTTAATTTTCCATTTTCGACGTATTTTTGTAAATGCTCTGCAGATTTAAGATTGTCATCAGCACTGTTGAATACTCTCAGTGGATTCGGAATTCCTCTTTTCCTTGCTTCATCAATCAGTTCTTGAGGACCAACTAGAACGATATCTGGACTGTAGTATTTGTTTTTCAAGAATTCATCTAATGTATTCTTAATATTCCTAGCTGAGTTAGTCCAGTTACTTTTTACTTGCACCCTCTGTATGATCTCATCAGTGAAACGATTTTTAATAACCAAATCGACACCGCCAACATTGCTGACAATCTTTCCCGCTTCATTAGTGGCATATTCCGCCTTATACAATAAGCTTTTCAGGGAACCGTTAATGTACCTGACAAAATCAACTTCTCCGGCACCATGACCTTGTAAGACAGAGTATATATAATTAATACTATCTGGATTAGCAGAAAGTCTATTATTTAGCCATTCTTGCGCACTCTTGGCAGTATTGAATATTCCCGATTGCAGGAATTTGGTATTCAGTAAGTCTGCTACTTGAATATTCCTCATATAATTCTGAGCGTGACTAGTGATAAATCCATACGCTGCGGCATTAGAAGAGAAATCAATAAACTTGAGCATGTCTTCGGAATTAAACTTATTCAACTCATTGTTCACTGCTGTATTATCCTTAGTCACTTCTCCTCCTCATGTGATAGGATTTTGATGCAATTCTTCTTACTTTGGGGTCATTATCAGAATGTACCATTGATTTTAGTACTGACATCGGCGTATTCGGGTGTTTTGCTACTAGTATTCTGACATCGGGGTCAAGAGCTTGCCATAGATCAAGGATAATGATCTCTGGGCAGTCTTTTTGGCTAAGAGCAAATTTAAATACCTCATTATCATCACAGCTTAAAATATTCTCAATTACATCATCCCATTGTTTGTCTCGTATAAGTTGTATCAATTCATTGTTGTCCATAACAACTCCTTCTTTACTTCTGGTTAATCCATTTGAGATATCAGTATCTTTATTAAATTACTCTATTTCTACATAAAGCTCAGCAGGAATCCAGATATCCCAACCTAATTGTTGGCATATTCTCCCAACCAGCTAAAATCTGACATGTTGTTCATCAGTGAACACACCATCTTTAAGCAATGTTCTGATTTGTTAATTACTACTTTCATTCGTACCTCTTATCTTACTTTTCTCATTTTAGCAACAAATCAATCGTGGTTTTATTTGTCAACCCAAAAATCTGTCTCATTTGGCCTTATCCAGTTTATTCGGGATGCAGGTTGATGCTTTACTGAATCCGAGAGTGTGAATGCGTAAAAAAGCGGAAAAGGCGGAACTATGTCCGCCTCAAAACTCCCGCGTGAAGTTTTCACAGCCCGCCACCCGGGGCAGCAGTCCAGCTTCCACCGCGCTTTTCACGGTGCGGCAGGGCAGTTCCGCGATGTCGTCCCGGGTCAGCGTGGCAAGATCCAG
>JAAYQC010000117.1 GCA_012519515.1 Bacteroidales bacterium
AGTATCTCCGATACCTTCATAAGATCACCAAACACGAAAAGGGCTCCTTCCTGGGAAAAGTCAAGAAGCTTGTTTATCACCTTGCCCAGCCAGGCAAAAATATCCTGGCCTACGGGAACTTTAAGTATAAAAACTGCAAGCCCCAACTGAAGCAAAAGGCCTGAAACAACAAGCCGGATGTTAATGGCTTTCCGGTTATTCGACCATAGAAATGCCAGTCCGAGAAGTATGATAATCCCAATGATACCGGTGAATCGTGACATGCAGGAATGAATTAGTTTAGAGTCTGACTCAAACCTACAGTTTTTTTTGATTCATAATAACTCCGAAGGGGAAAAGATATTACATGTAAACTGCAACCTGGCCTTTGCGGGGCAGAGCCCTGTATATAATTTTCGCATCAGCCTTTGGAAGCCTGATCTTTATAAAGGGATGATACTCCGGCACTTTGAACACGGCTGCGCTTTTTGCATATTGCCATGCCGTACTCAGCCTGTCCCTGAGATCAAAATAAAAGCGTCGACGGTTGTTGCTCTTCAAAGTGTCGGTGGTCTGATAAACATATATCCTGATCCCGTTGTCCATCTCCAGTATATAATTAACGGGTTCATAATTGGATGTATCCGGAATAACATCAGGCTTGAACTCACTCGTGTCCTTCGGAGCCATCTTTACCATCAGAGGTTCCTTTTTTATGGTGGCCAGGTCGCCGGTAATATTCATCGGCTGGGCCAGCATGGATGAGATTGCATAATCATCCGTTCTCTTCAGTATCCCGCTAAACCTGAAGCTGCTGATCTTAACGGAATGAACTGTCACACCGCTTATCTCAAGGTTCGCGGTGCTGTCGGAAAGATTCAGTGTCATGTAAACCGAATCTGTCTCTGCCATGCTTGTCCTGGCCTGAAGGAATGACCTTTCCTTCAGTAAGGCCATGTAGGCCGAATCGGAATACAGCCTCTCATCTGGCTGATTTTCCGAAGTTTCCTCAGGGCCGAACTTAAGCCTGATTTCTTTCAGCTTTTTCCCTGGAGCCATCAGCGACATGATTGTAAAGAAAATCAGGATCACTGTGATTATAACCGGACCGGTCTGCCTGTTTTTACCCGGGGCCTGTTCAATATTGTTTTCCATAACCCTGCCTTGTCTGAAATCAGAAGATGTAAACCTTCGAACCTACTGCCAGTGTGTTGTATATGGCTTCCAGGTCCTCGTCGTTAAGCCTAATGCAGCCGTGGGTAACAGGCATCCCGAGGAAGCGCTTGTAAAGGGTTCCATGGATAAGATAGCCGTCGCCAATGCTAAGCGCATAATCACCCAGAACACCATATTCATACCTCGAAGGATGAGTTGCAGACGGAATCGGAAGGCCTTCCTCCACGAATGCCCAGTCAGGCTTCCTCCAAACCGGGGATGTTATTTTCCCCTGGATCCTGTATTTTCCCTTGGGAGTCTTGAATATCCATTTCCTTTCCCCCTCCGTCTTGAGCATCGTATAACTTCCCGAACTGCATAATCCTGTCCTTATAAGCTCCTTGTTCCTGTAAAGAAAAAACTTGTTGTCGGTTGTATTAATAACAATGTATGACTGTCCGGATGTATAGGAGGCGTATTTTCTGGAAAGCCTTTGCACTTCCCCGGAAAGAGCGGATATCTGCTTTTTGTAGTTCTTGTCTTCCTTGAGTTCCGGATCGCTAAGAAGCTTTGGCCGGTGTCCCGAAACAACCTCCTGCATTCCCGGAACAATATAAAGAACAAATGCAGCAAGCAAAAGGAATGCAAGTAAGCCTCCCGTGATAACGGAAGTCCTGATTATCACCTTCCTTACTTTGGGGCTGGCAAGCAACTTGTCAAAAAGCGACCTTAAACCCTCCGGGACAGCCACTCCCCTGTTGTCTTCCGGTAGTCCTTCTTCCATATAGCTACTGTTGTCATCCATAATGTTGTCATTCATCCAGTTTATCAAGACTGACGGTCGATCCCACTATTGTAACAGGCATACCCTCCCGGGCTATCCTGTAAACAACATCCATTTCTTCATTTGTAAGAGCTATGCATCCTTCTGTCCAGTCGTAACCTTTTCCCCCATCCCCGTGAATCTCGATAAGACTGCCTATCCTGGCTGTCGCGGGAAGAGTTCCGTCAGCAACGGCCTTCCTGAACTCCACTTTATCGGTCTCGTTGGGGTAGTCGATCAGAAGAGCCTTGTGGTATTTTGTCCTGCCGATTCCGAACTTCCTGACTACCCTGTACATACCCTCAGGTGTTGCCTTGTCGCCCTTCTCCCTTTTATCGCCAACCCAATTCTTGCCAAGCTCTACATTATATTCATATTTTTTAATACCCCCAAGATATACAATACATTTCCTGGAATACTTGTCGATAATGACGGCATAACTCTGGTGCTGTCGCGATTCCCTAATTGTACGGTCGACCCACTGCTTCCATTTCGGGAAGGAAGCAAAATAGCCCTCCAGGTGATCGATGGCCTTTTCATATGAATCCACGAGAAGAAATTCAGAACTGTCCACCTTCTCCTTTGCCTGGGCAAAATCGCCTTTCCTGTAGGCAAGCTCCGACTCCCTGAGAAGCATCCTGCCTTTCGAGATACGGCTCCAGACTTCGGAAGATAAGGGATATCCGTCAAACCTGAGATCAATTTGCCCTGCAATATGATTAAGCTTTTCCAGCTTCTGTCCCAATAAGATATTAAGGTCAGTCATATTGTTCCGGGATATTCTTGCAGCCTGCCTTGCCTTCTGTTCCGACATCCCGGCAAATTCAGCCGCCCGGCTGTAATCCCTGAACCAGATGAACCTCAGGTTCTCCTTCTGCCAGCTGGTCATTGCAGAATCGTACAAAGACTTAGCTTCATTGTACAAATTCTTCGAATAAGTATGGGCATCGTTCGATACCGCTTCAGAAAGAGCTATCCTGGCAGCGTTGACCTGTTCTACAGGGGGGTCGGGAATAAGACTTGCAAGAACAAAGCCTGCAACCGTAACCACAATAACGATTGCAGCGCACATAATGATCCTTATGTACTTCTTTTTAAGCCTCATTCAGGGGTATACCCAAAGAAATCCCCGGGGATAAGCCCGGGGATTTACTGATTTTTTTAGCCTGGAATTAGAATCTAATCCTTGCTTTTGTCAGAACTTCCTTTACTTCAGCATTAAGACCATCAGCTTTTTCCTTAGCTGCCGTGATCTTGTTCAAAGCATCCATGTAAGAACCGTTGTCAAAGAGACCCTGGGCTTCAGCAACAGCTGCATCAACAGTGGCAACATCAGCCTTGATCTGTTCGATAACTGCAGCGCCTTCCTTGCCTCTTGGAAGTTTAGGGATAAGAACGGCATTCTCAGCAATGACTGTCTTGATGGATGTCAGCAGGCCGGAAACCTCTGTTTTAACCTCTTCCTTTCTGGCGGCAACATTTGCAGCAACGGTGTTGGCAAGAGTTGTTATTTCTGCAAGCCTGGCAGCTTCAGCATTGAAATTCTTGAATAACTTCGAATCCTTGGCCGTAATGGCAGTCATAACAGCATTCAGCGAATCTTGAAGAGCTGCAAACTCAACAGGCAGATAAGCGGCAGCTTCGGCAGTCCTGGCTGCTTCAATTGCTGCATTGGCAGCATCAATTTCAGCCTGAGGTTTCTTAGCGCAACTTGTAAGGACAACAATCATTGAAATGATTGCTAATCCCATTAATACTCTCTTTTTCATTTTCTTCTTTTTTTAAATCCTTGCTTTTTGTTAATTGGCGATTATTTGTTTTAATCGTTCCCTTGTAAAAAAACCCGGCAAATATACGTATTTTCAAAAACCGTTGTACAATATTGCAATTTTTATTTTTTAAACATTTCCCCCTGAGCGGGAATCTTGAATCAAATCTCTGATATACAGTTAAAATTCATATCGTTTCGGGTAAAAAATTTGTTGTGAAACAATAAGCGGGATATCGAATAACGATAAAAATTCTGTTGTTTTTGAGATGTGCCGGGACTCAGTGGATGAGGAGATTTGATGGAGGGACTGAGGGATGAAGAGACGGTAATATAGTATGGACCCCCTCCTCCGGAGTAAGATCTTATTATCTCAAAGGACAGAGTAATCTGTCCATGGGAAAGGGATTATGGGCTGACGCCCATGATCCCTTAAGGAGGTTCCTGCAAAGACGGATTACTCACGACTCGCTGTGCGAGTCTGATTTTTGTTTCATTAAGGCGGAGCTCATGTGAACATGGCTCCGCCTTAATGAAACAAAAATCCCGTTCCGCCTGAGGGCGGAACGGGAGTAATCCGTCTTCGCGGAGAGAGGGGGATTCGAACCCCCGGTACAGTTACCCATACGGCAGTTTAGCAAACTGCTGGTTTAAGCCACTCACCCATCTCTCCAAAGAAATAAAACGGCTACAAAAATAGGAAAACAAGTATTAACTTCAAAATATGCCACGATTATTTATCCCTCCTTCTCTCCAGTAAAATAACATTCTCCACATGATGCGTATGGGGGAACATATCAACCGGCTGTACAGCCGCCACCCTGTACTTCTCCGACATCAAGCCCGCATCCCGTGCCTGTGTCGACGGATTACAGCTTATATAAACTATCCTTGAGGGACCGGCAGAAAGTATCTGCTCAACAACATCGGAGTGCATCCCGGCACGCGGGGGATCGGTTATAATAACATCCGGCCTTCCTTTTTCCTGAATGAATTTCTCATTCAGCAACAGTCTTATGTCACCTGCATAAAATTCAGTGTTTCCTATATTGTTTATCCCCGAATTGATCACGGCATCCTCCACCGCCGCATCAACATATTCCATTCCGATAACTTTCCCTGCCTCCCCGGCCACGTAACAGGCAATAGTCCCGGCGCCGGTGTATAGGTCATAAACCGTCTCTCTTCCTGTAAGCCCTGCAAATTCTTTTGCAATAGCATACAACTTCCCGGCCTGCAGGGTGTTGGTCTGGTAAAACGAAAGCGGCCCGATCCTGAATTTCAGGCTATCAATCTCTTCCAGCAGGTGGTCATCCCCGCTGTAAAGAACCGGCACCTGGTCGGAAAGAGAATCATTCTTCTTTGTGTTTATTATATAATATAAAGAGGTGATCCGCGGGAACTCCGTCCTGAGATGTTCCATCAGACCGTTTATCCTCTCCCTCTCATACATGAAGAAAACCAC
>JAAYQC010000227.1 GCA_012519515.1 Bacteroidales bacterium
ATTCACGAAGAAATTCCGTGTCAACGCGACTCATGTAAATCTTTGTTCCGGACCGTTCGCGCAATTCGCTTTCAGCCCCGAAATGATCAAAACGACTATGTGAGTGAATAATCAACTTAATATCCAACAAGTCGAACCCGCTTCTTATATGGATTAAATCAGATAGGGAGCCAAATGTTGAGAACCGATGCCGGCTATTCTTCCGACTCTTTTACAAGATAGGCGAGTTCATAACTTTTAATAGCGGATACCATATGCTCTGCCAAAAGGCGTATTGCACGATCCGGAGTATTCTCGTTCATTGCCTGAAGGATTTGCATATGCGATACCGCATTGTTTTGATGTATCGGCAAGAAGGCAAGTGATTGAAAAATACAAAGCTTAACTTCCGCGTTGATGGCACCATACAACCGATCAAGGCGGGAGCTACCTGCAGATCGAACGAGGGCTTCATGAAAATCAATGTCTGCGGCCGCGTGTGCTTTAACATCTGCGATTTCTATTTGTCCAAGCTTCTCTGCGGCAAGCATAACATCATTCGGAACTGTTCCGGACTGAACAATCAAACGTATGGCCTCGCTCTCTAACAATCCGCGAAGGTGAAAAATCTCACGAACATCATCACTCGTAATTTGACGAACAAAAACGCCTTTATTTGCGACTTTTACCAACAATCCGGCCGCGATAAGAAAAGCGATAGCTTCTCTTATGGTATTACGACTAACCCCATACCGAGCAGGCAAATCAATTTCAGAAATCCTTGAACCCGGCGTAAAGTGTAACGAATAAATGTCGTTCTCCATTGCATCGCAAACGGCTTTTACGGTTGACACAACTCTTCGTTGAGCACTATACATTTTTACGATCCAGCCCTTTCATTTCGTGACAATTCTAGCCGATAAAAAATAAAATAGCAAGGAGAACGAAGAGCGAGGCGAACAGGTTCTTGCGAGCATGATGAAATCAACGCCAAAAAGAATTGTTCAACAATACTACTTGACACAGACAAAATATGGGTATAATGTGCAATATGATGGAAGAAGACGAGGGAGATATTGCCCAAAGGGCACTAATTTCACGGTAGGATCAAGCAATGCATTGGAAAATGCCCCGAAACTCCAAGGCCCCAAGGAGCTCATTTGGAGGCAATAATGCTATTCTGGACCTTAGCTGTCAAAAACCACACCGTGTGAAGGTAATTCCCGAAGATGGATTTGAAATAAAATGGCATAAGAAAAATGAACAAACTAAGTATTTTGAAAAGAAAACTCAAGAACAAAGACCCTATCTTATCAACCACAATTTCAAACATTGCTTGGTCCGGTTTGATTCAGAAAGCATCAGCCTTTTCATTTGATTTTATGGTATTTGATACAGAGCACGGCACTTTATCCGTTGACGGGCTTGATGAAATGCTTCGCATGTGCCGATTTTGCGATCTTCCCTCTATTGTTCGGCTACCCGACTGCATTCCAAGTGTCATTTCCAAAGCATTGGATATGGGCGCGGACGGTTTGCTGGTTCCGCGAGTGGAGAGTTTAGCGCAGGTCGAAACAACCATTCGCGCGGCACGATATTTCCCGCGTGGTCGCAAAGGCTGCGGTGGTTTCTCAAATTTTCGCAATGATGACTATGGCAACGTTGAACAATACAATGACAATCGACTGATATTTATTCAAGTTGAATCTCCCGAAGGCATGTCTGTTTTACCAAGTATCCTTGAGTCTTATGGCGAGGAGCTCGCAGGTGTGATTATCGGCCCATATGATTCGTCTATTATGCTTGGTACACCTTTGGAGATAGAAAGCGATGCGATGACAAACTATATAAAAAAAATTTTCAGCATATGCCATGATGCTGGAATTTCCTGCGGTAGTTTTGTAGATAACGGTGATATGATAGCCAGATATCGTGATCTCGGCGGCAACATCTTTTGGATCGGAACGGAAATATCTCTACTGTGTGAATCTTTCACAAATGTCTGTAATGCTTTTCAAAAGGAGATGATAGGATTTTGAAGCTTCGCGGATTATATACTTATAACATTCCTGAAACAATCTCGAAAGGTATAGATGGTGTCCGATTGGATAGGATTTCAGAAAATCCGAACCAATATAGGACTTATCCTGAACGAGAGAACATTAACTTTTTAATCGTTCGTCAGGGAGTTGTTGACGACATTCTTCGGTATTATCCTAATGTGGAATGGTTGCAGTTGCTGAACTCAGGCTTTGAGAAGGTGAATTTGGATGTTCTTCGCAGCAGAGGGATTCTTTTTACAAATGCTAAAAGCGTGTATTGCGCGACAATTGCGGAAGACGTTATGGCAAAAATATTGATCCTAGCGAGGAATTATCCCGTGCATTATGCTAATCAGATTAAAAGCTTCTGGCCGGACGATTCTCAGCTCCCAAATGACAATGTCGACTTGTGCGGCAAAAACATAGGCATTCTGGGAGCAGGCTATATCGGTTCTGAAATCGCAATCCGCGCGCGCGCCTTTGGGTTGCATGTATATGGATACGATCCATATGTCAAGAAAAAAGAGGGATTTGAAAAAATATATTATGGCGAAGAAGGTCTTGCGCAACTGCTTGCAACCAGCGATTTTGTTGTTACCAGTCTTCCGGTGACCAACGAGACCGAAAATATAATCAATCATCAGACGCTTTCAATGATGAAGTCTTCTGCTTTCCTAATTAATGTTGCGCGTGGAGAAATCATTGATGAAGACGCGCTGATAGGCGCATTAAAAACGGGACAAATACGCGGGGCGGCACTGGACATCGTTAAATCTGAACCATTGCCGAAATCGGATCCCTTATGGAAAACGCCAAATCTTGTTATTACACCGCATCGTGCGGCATATGGCGACCAGATGGAGAACAGAATGTGTGCGCTGATAGAGCGGAATATTCATCATTATCTTTCAGGAGAAGAAATGGAGAATCGAATACTATGAATGCTATGAATATTTACCTTGCCTGTGATATCGAAGGTTGCTGTGGTTATACCTCTCATGAAGAAGGATGTGTCGGTACCAACCTATATGATCAATTTCGTCGCCAGATGACCCTAGAGGCTGGTGCTGTATGCCGTGGAGTTCAGAAGGCCGGCGGTCAGACCATTTTGGTCCATGATGTTCACGGCAATGCCCGCAATATTATGGCGGATCTGTTGCCCCGAGGTGTGGAGTTGCTTCGCAAGTCAGGAGGAGATCCCTATGCCCAGCTATCCGGTGTTCAGTATGGCGAGTTCGATGCCGTGATGTTGTCCGGCTTTCATTCCGGCGCCACCAGCTCCGGCAGCCCGGTAAGTCATACTTTTCGCCTTAATCACCACCACGCCCTGTATCTCAACGGCCAAGTTCTCAGCGAATTTCTGTATGATGCTTACTCCGCCGCCAGTTTGGGACTGCCCATTCCTTTCATCAGCGGCGATCGGGAAATCTGCGCCGTAGCGCGACAAATCATCCCGGACATCACTACCGTAGAAGCCGTTACCGGGTTTGGCTACGGAACACGTTCCCGTCACCCGGAGGAAGTTATTGAGGAAATCGAAGCCAAAGCCGAGCAGGCACTCAACGGCAATTGGCAACGATGCAAAGCTACCCTGCCCGATGAACTGGAATTAACCATTGTATTTCAGCGTCATCAGGATGCCACCTACAACAGTTTTTTTCCTGATATAAAACAGTTGGATGACGTGACGTTACAGTACAAGTGCAACGATTGGTATGAGATTTTGCGGATGGTTCACTTTGTCTTGAGTAAATGATGAAGTTTCGCAATTGATAGCATAAACTTGACAATTTGTGCTACGTTGTAACCCGAGATGGTATCAAGATTGTCAACCTGATCTTGAAAGCAGAAATTCAAGGTTTTGCCGGCGATAACGGAATCGGTAACATCAAATACGTCTACGTCGCAATTGTTTTGTCTGTATTCAGCGAGGAAACACTGCTCATTCTCATAGATGATTTCTTTTCCATACCATGGCTTTCCAGACTGGGG
>JAAYQC010000118.1 GCA_012519515.1 Bacteroidales bacterium
CCGCTGGGGAGGCTTAAGGGCTGAGATGGGACATCCTGAAAAATTCAATCTTAAATACCTTGGAGTAGGTAATGAACAATGGGATGAACAGTATATTGAAAGATACAGGGAATTCGAGAAGGTTCTAAAGGATAAACATCCTGAAATCAAGATCATATCCGGTTCAGGTCCCTCGGCGGCAGGCAGAATGTTTGAGTACGGCTGGACCGAACTGCGCAAGCTTTCACCCGACCTGATTGATGAACATTACTACATGCCCCCCGAATGGTTCCTTCAGAATGCCACCAGGTATGATAACTACGACAGGAACGGTATCAAGGTCTTTGCAGGGGAATATGCAGCCCACGGGAAGGAAGACAGTAACCCGGAATCGAGAAATTCATGGTGGAGCGCCTTGTGTGAGGCAGCATTCATGACAGGTCTTGAACGAAATGCCGATGTGGTTCATATGGCATCCTACGCACCTCTTCTTGCCCACGTCGATGCTTGGCAGTGGCGCCCCGACCTGATATGGTTTGACAACCTTAATGTAATAGGAAGCCCCAATTATTACGTGCAGAAAATATTCTCAAACTACAATGGAACCCACATTGTTCCGGCACTCTCGGAAGGCAAGGCACTCACCGGCCAGGACGGTATCTATGCAAGCGCTTCACTCGACAGGAATAAGGGAAAACTGTATGTGAAGATTGTTAATTCAAATGAAAAGCCTGTTCCGGTGCAACTCGACCTTGGAAGGCTGCCTTATACCGGAACCGCGGTGCAACAGATACTCAAGTCGCAAAATAAGGAGGACTTTAATTCCGTTTCCAAAGGTGAAATAATAAAACCGGTCACAACACCGGTCAAAATGAACGGCAGGAGAGTGGATGCAACAATGGAACAGCTTTCGGTCAATTTAATAATAATAGACTTTAAGACAAGATGATGGACTTGATTCACACCGTGGTTGATTGGTACATGCTCAACCTGAACTATTTTACAATAGGGCTTCTGATGACTATCGAGAGCTCATTCATACCTTTTCCTTCGGAAGTTGTAATACCATTTGCAGCATACAAGGCTGCCGAGGGTGAACTGAATGTCTTTCTGGTGGTACTGGCCGGTACAGTGGGAGCTCTCACCGGAGCCTTTGTAAACTACTACCTGGCATTGTATCTGGGCAGACCCCTGGTTTACAAATTCGCCGATTCAACCCTCGGGAAAATGCTGCTTCTTTCAAAGGAAAAAGTGATTCATGCCGAAGAGTATTTTGTCCGCAACGGTAAATCGTCAACTTTCATCGGAAGACTCGTTCCTGCAGTCAGACAGCTTATTTCAATCCCTGCAGGCCTGGCAAGAATGAATATCAGGGATTTTATTATCTACACCGTCGCGGGTGCAGGATTATGGAACATTATCCTTGCCGTGACAGGCTATTTTATATACGACCTGAAGGATAAGATATTCCCCTATATCGACAAAATACTTATCGCGCTGGGTATCCTGTTTGTGGCTTATTTGGTGGTGAAAGGGATTAAAAAGAGGAAATCACGTAAAGAATAATCCCTTCGTTTCGCGGAAGCTGAACCGGGTTATTAAAGGATTGCAGGTAATAAAAACAAAAGGCCGAGAACTCCGATGGAACCGATTATTACTCCGGGACCTATCCTGTGATTCTCAACCTTGACTATATTCTCCATCGGAACGGTAAGACGGCCATTTTCAACCGTTACTGACGTGAGTGGTTCGGCATAAATCCTTACCCTGGGGTTTCTACTGATATCTTCGGCTTTATAAATAATCCCCGCGTAATGCTTTCCGGCTTCGGTTACAGGCCTGATAATCCAGGTGCTGTCGCCCGAATGGAAATAGTACAGGTCCTTCCGTTCACGGGTGGAGGAAGGTTCTCCCGGCAGGCTTGTCCTGGAAGAGGAGCATCCTGAAATAGCTGTGGCAATGAATGCCAGGATTGTTATGACAATAGTCGGATATCTGATAATGTTTAGCATAAAACTGATATCCGACTATTGTCATAACAATCCTGGCATTCATTGC
>JAAYQC010000119.1 GCA_012519515.1 Bacteroidales bacterium
ACTCCCAGCACCAATATCTTATCTGCGAGTTTTTTATGAAAAATATTGTAGATATAGGAGATTCTGCTGCTCTCAGCAAGACATACATTTTTTAAATAATATTCCCGGAATTTTTCGTCAACACCGGTATCTTCTTTATGGATAGAAAATGGTTGACCGATGCTTTTAAAAAGCCTTTCAGGTACATAGATATCCGGATGTGAAGGACCAAGATTAATATCGTTGACAAAAAAATAAATATCCTTAACCAGTTCTCTTGAGGCAGCCAGGAGGATTCTGCTGTCATTTCCCGCTGTTACAGCCATGGCAGTTGACTGGCGGTTAACAACAGACTTCATTATACCCTTCAGGAAGCTGCAGCTTCTTTCCACAGAATCTCTAACATTAAGCTTCCTTACCGGTTCATCAGGCCAGTAGCGGAATACTGTGCGTGAATTAATATCGAGAGAGTGGTTTGGAAGCAGATGTTTGATTCCCATGTATGGGGTCTCATCACCAACCCATTGTGAGTCCCTTGCAAAGTTCTTATAGAAATCAAAAAAAGCCTGATCAGTTCTATGAGTTATCGAAGGTCTGCTGTATTCCGCTATAAGGTTAGGCTGCGATCCGCAGACAATCCGGTTTTCACCGGTACAGTAGTATATCTCTCTTAAACCTCTGGCATCATGGAAAATTATTGGTTTGTCACTGGCTATAAAGAGTACATAACATCCCGCATATTTTTTCATGAATGAAAACAGTTCTCTCCTGCCTCCACCATGCTTTACAATATCAACCAGGATATCACCATTGTTCTTTTCCGGCACCTCATAGTCGTAAATATTACCTATAAGAACAAAGTGCGTAAAGCAGTTTATTTCAAGATCAGGATGAGCATACAAAAAATACCGGTTTATCTTCATGCAATCCCAACCGTATACTTCCTCAACCGGTTCAACGGCAATCAAAAACTGTCTTCTGTAATGTAGCCTGTCAAGTTTCTGCGCACTCCCGGAGGTTTTTCGTTCCAGTTGAATCTTCATCTCTTCAAGACTCATGATCTACTCTCCATATAATCAGAAAATGAACTGTTTTGCAGGTCGCCATTATTGGGAAGCAAATATATTGCCGAAAAAGGGTTGAAACTGAGCGGATTATGGAAGCAGACAGTTTCCAGGCTTCAATACTATCTTCGAAAACAGAATCCGACCCTGAAAACTGGCTCAAATACTGAGTCCTGTTCAATTTATATTCAGAACAGTAATAAACCATCTTGCAAGAAGACAGAGAGGAATACGCAATATGGTTCCAAAAGACAATCAGGATCTCATTAAAATTCAGCAAGCCCACGATCGTCTTTTTCGTGAATCGATGCAGGATATTGATGTTGCCCGGAAACTCTCCTCATTAACACTGCCTTCAAGAATTCAAAACCGTTTCGTCTGGGAAACATTAGAGATTGTAAAAGAAAACTGGCTCAATGAAAACCTCAGGGAATATCGTTCAGATGTCATTTATCGTGCAAAAATACCGGGAGATGATCAATGGGTATATCTGCTCTTTGAGCATAAGAGTACACCGGATAAAAGAATCCATTTCCAACTATTAAACTATATCGTGAAGATTTGGCAACAACATGAGATGCAAAACGGAGCAGGAGGACTTCTGCCACAGGTAATCCCGATTGTAATATGCCATAGCGGCAGACCTTGTAAATCCGGCAATAGCATGAAGGATGCGATCGCAATCATAGA
>JAAYQC010000120.1 GCA_012519515.1 Bacteroidales bacterium
CGGCTTTTTGATTTACAATTAAAGCCACCAGACCAGTTTGAGCTTAATAAAATTTAGAAAACAGGATGTGACAGAAAAACAAAAGCCTCACGGGTTTGAAACGTCTATTCCGCTTCGCGGTTCCCGTAAGGCTCTTGTTTATAATTAATACAGCTTAGCTTGCTGCTGCTTTCTCGAGTCTTTTCAGAATTGAGAAGATGAAAGCTGCAGACAGCAGGCAGCAGACGATGAATACAAGCCACAATGTGCTGAGCTCCACTTTATCCCACAGGATGGTTCCGACAAAGAGAAGCTTGTTTCCGACTGCCGTGGCAAGAAGCCATCCACCCTGCATAAGACCCTGGAATCGTGAGGGAGCCACTTTGGAAACGAATGACAATCCCATCGGGCTAAGGAAGAGTTCGGCTATAGTCAGCACCAGGTAACTGCTCATAAGCCAGTAGGGTGTAACCCTGTCACTGTCGGCTGCCGGCAATCCTGAGAGCGATGCAGGTGAAGGTAAACCTATGGAAGCTATCAGTATAATGACGAACCCCAGGGATGCAATCACCATTCCTATACCTATCTTTTTTGGTGTTGAAGGCTCAATGCCTTTTTTGTTAAGCCAGGCAAAGAGGGCCATCACTGGAAAGGTAAGGGCTACTATGAACACGGGGTTGAATGACTGAAAGACCTCGGGAGCAATTGAGTTCTGCGGTCCGAAAGCGTTGAGATTTCTGCTGAGAATGGTTGTTGGATCGGCGCCTGTAAGGAAGAATATTGCAAACCACAGCGACAGCAGCAGAAGTATTCCGCCCATGAGTTTCGATCGTCTGCTCATGTTTTTATAAAGGAGGATCACGATACCGGCAATCGAACCTATTACAGCCAGCATGGATGGGAGGGTAAAGAATAGATTGGTTACGGGACCAACCTGTTTCACAGTGTAATCCCTTGCAAACATGGTAAGGGTAAGTCCATTCTGGTGGAATGACATCCAGAAGAACACCACCACTACGAAAACCAGTATGAGCGCTGTCACACGTGCTCTTTCTTCCTTGCTGGATGTCAGTAATATCCATGTCACGAATCCGGTAAACAGTCCGAATGCGAAGCCGGTGACTACATCAATCTGTTCCAGAAGCTGAAGAAGGAAGGCGGTAGCTGCCATTACTGCTAAAGCTGAAACTATGGGAACCGGTTTGAAATCGATCTTTTCCGATGCATGGCTGGCAGCCTTAACCTCCTTGTTCGGAAGATGGCGGTTGAAAATCACGTATACCAGCAATGAGACAATCATTGCCGCGGCAGCAATTCCAAAAGCATAATTATATCCTTTTGAGAAAACCTCGAGGTAACTGTTGGCAAAAGCCTGCAGATCGGTAACAGGACCTGAAAGGCTTACCTTGTTTGCAAACTGCTGGAAAACCGATGTGTCTGTCAGTGTACCATTAATATATTGATGACATAGCGATGGAACACTTCCATCGTGGGCAAACCCATTGGTTTTAAGCCACCAGTTTCTCATTCCATTGGCAGCGTAGGGAGCAAAAAAAGCGCCCACGTTTATCCCCATGTAAAAAATCATGAAGGCAGTATCCCTGAGCTTTGAGTATTTCGGATCATCATACATCTGCCCGACGACAGCCTGCAGGTTACCCTTGAAGAGCCCGTTGCCGAGGGCAATTGTCATCAGTCCGATTACAGTTACCGTCAGAGTCATTCCCGGTACAGCCATTATAACATATCCTGCGAACATGATAATAATACCGGCAAGAATCACAAGCTTATACTTCTTTGTAACATCGGCCAGAATTCCGCCAAGCAGTGCAAGCGCGTATATCCCGAAATAAAACCAGCTGTAGATTCCACCTGCCTTTTCGGCTGAGAGACCGAACTTGGCCTGAAGGAACAGTACCAGGATTGCCATCATGGTATAAAAACCGAACCTTTCTCCCATATTGGAGAAAAAGGCTACAAGCAGACCTTTTGGGTGATTTTTAAGCATATCTGATTAATTAGTGGTTTAAAATAATTATCGGTTCAGGTCGAATAACATAATCCAGACAATTTTCCCCTGTTAATTTGGAAAATCCGGACGTAGCAAATATATTAATCTTTTTTACATATGGTAAAAATCAACATATACTCTGAATACTCTAATTGTCTCACTGACGCTGAGCCTTTCGGGAAAAGAGTGCAAACGTGATTTTTCCTGTTATTGAAGGGGTATTTTGCTTTGATTGCTTATTTTTGAATCCGGAGAAGAAAACGTTAAGGTATGAAAATATTGAGCGCCTCACAGATAAGGGAACTGGACTCGCTTACCATCAGTGAGGAGAAAATCTTATCATCCGATCTCATGGAGAGAGCCGCAGCTCAGCTCTTTAAATGGATATCAGGAAGATTTGATCGCTCGCGCAGATTTATTATCCTCGCCGGACCCGGGAACAACGGAGGTGACGGGCTTGCCCTTGCAAGGATGATGGCTGAAAACCGCTATGATGTTGAAGTTTTTTTCGTGAAACTGTCGGATAATACCAGCGGTGACTGGAATCACAACAAGGAAAGACTTATAAATGAAGCCGGTATATCGCTGACGACCATTGACGACACTGACAGTTTTCCGCTGACAGGGCAGGGCGATATTATTGTTGATTCAATCTTCGGATCGGGACTTAACCGCCCGGTAAGCGGGTTTGGGGCCGAAGTTATAAGGAAGATTAATCAATCGGGCTGTACGGTGATATCAGTGGATATCCCGTCAGGGTTATTCTCCGAGGATAATAGTTCCAATACACCCGGTACAATAGCAAGGGCAAACTATACCCTCAGTTTTCAGTTACCGAAACTCAGTTTCCTGCTTCCCGACACAGGCATATATGCCGGAGAATGGCATGTCCTCCCCATTGGTTTAAGCAGCAGCGGAATACAGAACATGACTTCAGCCTGGGAATACATTGAAGAGGCTTATGTATCTTCCTTGCTGAAAATAAGGCAGAAGTTTGATCACAAGGGAATGTACGGTCACGGACTCCTGTTTGCAGGTTCGCTGGGCAGGATGGGAGCTGCTGTTCTTGCTGCACGGGCGGCTTTGAGAACCGGCATTGGACTGATGACATGCCATGTTCCCGGCTGCGGATATGAGATAATGCAGACATCAGTGCCTGAAGCCATGGCAAGGGTCGACATCGACAAATCGTGTATCACGGCTATTGACGATATTGAAGGCTTTGATGCAATCGGGGCAGGACCGGGGATGGGTACGGAAACGGTTACCCGCCTCGCTTTTCTGTGGTTTCTTGAGAACTGTGGAAAACCATTGATTATTGATGCTGACGGGATAAATATCCTTGGCCTGGAGAAGAACAATCTCCCGATGCTTCCTCAATCTGCTATTCTGACGCCGCATGTGAAGGAATTTGAGAGGATTGCAGGAAAGGCATCCGGGGGATATGACAGGCTTATGATGCAGATTGAATTTGCCTGCCGTCATAAATGCGTTGTTGTGCTCAAGGGAGCCCATAGCTCTGTTGCCACACCTGAGGGAAAAGTATTCTTTAACAGCACGGGCAACCCGGGAATGGCAACTGCCGGAAGCGGCGATGTTCTCACGGGGATGATCCTTGCCCTTCTTTCGAGGGGCTACCCGCCTGCTGATGCTGCAGTTCTGGGAGTCTATATTCACGGACTTGCAGGTGACCTGGCAGCATCGGATGTCGGACAGGAGTCACTTACCGCCTCAGATATAATTGAAAATATACCAAATGCATTTCGTAAGCTGGAAGAAAAAAACAAATAATAACTCTACTATGCAAAATCCGTTGAAATATACCTGTCTGGCGTTGATCGCCGTCCTGCTTTCTTCATGTTCAGCCAACAGAACAATGAGCGGTTCACGGAATTACGTATATCCGATGTCGGGAAGACCTTCAGTAGCTGAAGGAAGCATTATCTATGCCCTTCCCATGTCGGTTGTCGATATTGAGATTGAAGCCGAGCATGTGATTGAAAAGCCGGGACCCTATTCCCGTTATGCCAATGATTTTCTTGGTCTTGGAAATGTCATAACCGCCGAATCGGAGTACTGGTCAATAACCGGCCTGACAATCAGCACGCATGAGGAGCTTGATCCTGACCAGTTTTATGTTATTTCGGCAGGATCGGAGTTCCGGACCAATGCTCTGGCTTTGAAAAGGCAGGGATTGATACTTGATATTAACCCGGATATTTATAATAGCTCCGGACGTTTTTCAATGGAAGATGATAGCAATCCCGATCTGCTTAATGTCTATGATCTGGGGTCGGATGAATACTTTCTTCAGAAGAAGGATACTTTGTACAGGGTAGTTAAATTTGACACCACTTTTATTAGAGTACCATACCTGGTTGAAAAAAAGCAGAAGCTAACCATTGACAGGCTCGCGGAAAAGGCCGCGATAAGGCTCATGGAACTCAGGGATGGCAAGCATATGATTCTTACAGGCGAGACGAATCTCTTCCCGCAGGATGAGGCTGCCATCAACGAGATGAACCGTCTTGAAAAAGAATATACCGAACTTTTCACCGGAAAAACTCTTACTGCCAGGCATAAGTTCAGGTACCAGGTAATTCCGGGGAATCAACCGGCAGGAGAGAGGATAATTCTGTGCAGGTTTTCCGAAGCCACCGGGCTGTTGGATGCCTCGTCGGCTTCCGGCACACCGGTGGAAATTGAATTCACTCCCGAGAGGAAAACATCCGGATTGAATATCAGTCAGGGAAAAGCTTCCTCATCAGCACAGAGCGACAAGTTGTATTACAGGGTTCCCGATGTGGTCAATGTAAAGATTTCCGTAGGCGGCGAAGTTCTTAATTCAACAAGAAAGCTGATTTATCAGTCCGGACAGATTGTCAGACTGCCCTCAAACTATGTTATTGACAGATAAATCTACGTTATAACAATGTTATAACATGCCTAACGGCATCAAAAAGTATCAGGCAGCACTTATATGCTGATATTAAATGTATAAGAAGGAGTTTAAGGGATTATTCTATTTTTCCCCTGAATGAATTTGAGTATTCCTGCCAGTTGCCGGTTTCATAAGCCTTATCTGCAAAGAAGCTGAGAAGCATTTCCATTTCCTTTGGCTGGCGGTAGCCGGGAACAGGCGACACCTGGAATTTTTCATCCTGTTTTGTAAGGAAGACGACAGTGGGATAGGAAAGCTGTCCGTTCAGGAGCGCCACGGCCAGCTGATGAGCCTTGCCCGCCCTTCCGTCATTAATGAACTTCTGGCCGAAGAAAGTTATTTCCTCCTGGCTTTCGGCATTGAATTTAACAGGGTAGAACCTTGTATTGAGAATCTCGGCAATAACGGGATTGGTAAAGGTATCCTGGTCCATCTTCTTGCACCAGCCGCACCAGTCGGTATAGGCATCAATGAACAGAGGCTTGAACGACTGTTGGGCAAGCCGCTCCGCTTCCTGCAGGGTATACCATTTTACCTTGTCATTCTGCGAATACGCGTTCAGTGTCAGCGTCGCAATAAGAATCAGCATTAATGAATTTTTCATCCCGTATTTGTTTTATTTCAGAGTCCGGATGCCTGCTCCGCTCAGGTGGGGGAGAAGCACCGGCACAAAATATCTTTTGTTTTCAAATATTATGCCAGTCCTGATTTGCATGTACAAAACGGATCTGCAATGATATAAACGGCAAAAGATCAATTTATATTCAATTTAAGCAATTAATTTCTGGATTATCACAAAAATATTTTTCTACATTTACCGATCCTAAAAACGAATATATCACAATACATAAAATAAATGGAAACAATCACGAATACTTTGCGCGACTCGAAGGCAGCCCGGTGGACTGCCCTTGCGGTTGTGGCTTTCACTATGATGTGCGGCTACTGGCTGACAGATGTTATGGCGCCGCTTAAGCCCATGCTCGAGAAGGAACTGTTGTGGAACAGTGCCGAGTACGGCTTCTTCACCAGTGCTTACGGATGGTTCAACGTGTTCCTGCTCATGCTGATTCTTGGCGGTATTATTCTCGACAAGATGGGAGTAAGGTTCACAGGTATTATGTCGACATCGATAATGGTTATCGGAACTGCAATTAAGTTCTGGGCCGTTTCGACCAATTCCCTCGACGGACAGACACTTCTGGGAATGAAAGCGCAGGTTGTGGTCGCCGGACTTGGATTTGCCATTTTCGGAGTAGGTGTGGAAACTACGGGGATCACCGTATCAAAGATCATAGTCAAATGGTTCAAGGGCAAGGAGATGGCTCTGGCCATGGGGCTTGAAATGGCAACTGCCAGGATAGGTACCACACTGGCCATGGTTACATCGGTTCCGATAGCCAGGGCACTTGGAGATGTTTCCAAACCCATTCTTGTATGTCTGATAATGCTCTGCATAGGAATGATTGCCTTCATCGTCTATACCGTTATGGACAAGAAGCTCGACAAGTCGATAGCAGATGAACTGGAAAGGACAAAATCGGCTGAAAGCGCAGAGGCCTTCAACCTCAGGGATATATGGTACATAGTTACTAACAGGGGATGGTGGTACATTGCCCTCCTTTGTGTTTTGTTCTATTCGGCTGTTTTCCCTTTCCTGAAATACGCTGCCGACCTGATGGTAAACAAATTCGGTGTTGATCCCGAACTGGCCGGAATAATCCCGGGCATGCTGCCATTCGGAACCATGATCCTTACACCCCTGTTCGGGAACCTCTACGACCGCAAGGGAAAGGGAGCATCCATCATGATACTTGGAGCAGCCCTCCTGATATTTGTTCATGCAATGTATTCCATCCCTTTCCTTAGAGCAACCCCGATCGCAATTATTCTGATAATCATTCTCGGGATAGGTTTTTCGCTTGTACCTTCAGCCATGTGGCCGTCTGTTCCCAAGATCATCCCTGAAAAGCAGCTTGGAACGGCATACGCCCTTATATTCTGGGTTCAGAATATAGGACTTATGAGTGTGCCTGCACTTATCGGCTGGGTTTTGAATAAATACTGTATCACCGGAACACACCTGATTGACGGTAGTCCTGTGCCCAGTTACGATTACACACTTCCGATGATAATATTCACAAGTTTTGGAATTATCGCCATGGTGTTTGCACTCCTGTTGAAAGCGGAGGATAAAAAGAAGGGATACGGACTCGAAATGCCTAATATAAAGAAATAGGTCTGACAGACTTTCAATTACAGGATCGCCCGGCCGCGATCCTGTGTTTTTATTATGGTCATTCAGAGAGCTAAACCCGGAGGTTGAGCCTTATGCCATTTTAATAAGTATAGCCTTGATGGTGTCGCTGACATCCTCTTCCTCGTCGACGCATTTTTCAAGCATCTCGAGGATCTTGTTGTTCTTGAGAAGTTCGGAAGGATCTTTTTCCTTTTCAAACAATTCCGACACTGCCACGAAGTAGTAATCGTCGGCTTTATGCTCGATTTCCTTTATACGGTCGCATGAACTTGTGATCTCGTCCTTGTTGGCCGCCGCGTCATTGAGACAATGAATACAGGTTTTTATTTCCCTGGCACCTTCGAGAATCATAAGAGCCATTTTTTCAAAGACCGGCAGAAGCTTTTTGGGTCTGTAAAGGCATATTCTCCTGGCGATACCATTTATTGAATCGACCACATCATCGATATTGGCTGTCAACTCATGTATGTCTTCCCTGTCAAACGGGGTTATGAACGACTTGTTGAGCTGGTGGTAGGTGGTGTCGGTAATCTGATCCCCGATAAGTTCCAGTTCCTTTATTCTCTGGTAGAGTTTTTCATGTTCGGCATAATCCGTGGCAGAGATAAGCTCCTGAAGAAGTTCTGCTGCAAGCAAAAGGTTGGCGGCACTCTTTTCGAACAAAGGGTAAAAAGAATGATCTTTCGGCACAAAAAATTTGAGAATCTTATCAATGTTCATCTTATCATTGTTTTAGATATTTGTTTTAGTGGAATAGCAAAGAGTAGATCAGGAAAACAAAAAAACGCCGCCATGGAGACAGCAGCGAAAGGTGATAGGACTTTGGTCGACACAAAAGTGGCAATGGAGTTTGCCGAATCATGGAATCCGGTGATAAAGTCAAAAATTAGAACCAGTACCGCAATAATATACAAAACCGTCATTTTTTGTCTCTTTGTGTTTGAATTACTGGATAATTTGTTGAACGAGCTGATTCACAATGATTTTAATATCTGTTATTGTCGGGTTTTGATATTATTGTCAGGTGCCCAAAATTATAAAAATATTATTACTTTTATGAATTAATTGTTTTATAAATTAATAAATCAAAATATATGAACGACATAAAGAAACTCGAACCGAAGCAGCTATGGAACATTTTTCATGAGATCACACAGATCCCGCGTCCATCAAAGAAAGAGAAGAAAATTGCCGAATACGTAAGGAAGTTTGCATATGACCACAAACTGGAGACTATTATTGATAAAGCCGGCAATGTAATTATCAGGAAACCTGCAACCAAAGGATTGGAGAATCGCAAGGGGGTCATTCTTCAGGCTCATCTTGATATGGTTCCGCAAAAGAACAGTGACAAGAAGCATGATTTTGAGAAAGATCCGATTGAAACGCTTATCGATGGCGAATGGGTTAAGGCCAACGGAACAACCCTTGGGGCTGATAATGGTATCGGGGTAGCTGCGGCATTGGCAGTCCTGGCATCAAAGGATATTCCTCACGGTCCGCTGGAAGTGCTTCTTACGATCGATGAAGAAACCGGCATGACCGGAGCTTTCGGTCTCAAGAAAGGGCTTCTGCACGGCGACATACTGATAAATCTTGATTCGGAGGATGAAGGAGAGCTCACCGTGGGTTGTGCAGGGGGCATCGATGTTGCAGCAACCAAGAAATACACGGAGGATGCCACTCCCGGAGGGATGGTTGCCTATGAGATCATTGCAAAAGGACTTAAGGGAGGACATTCAGGAGTTGACATTTCCCTTGGCAGGGCCAACTCCATCAAGATCCTGTTCAGATTCCTGATGCAGGCTGAATCCGATTTTAAAATCCGGGTTGCCAAAGCTGCAGGGGGAGACCTCAGGAATGCAATTCCGCGTGAATCGCATGCCATAGTGACAGTTGCGAAGAAAAAAGCCCCTGAGTTCGAGAAGTTTGTCAAGAAATATGAGAAGATCTATAAAAAGGAGTTCGCGGAGACAGAACCCACTCTGTCGTTTAAATGCAGGAAGACCGATCTTCCCGAAAAGATTATGAGCAAGGAGGATCAGTTCGCTATTATCAGGGCGGTTTTTGCATCTCCGAACGGAGTTCAGAGAATGAGCCAGTCCATGAAAGGACTTGTTGAAACATCCAACAATCTGGCAATAGTGAGCTGCAAGAACGGAAAATTCGAAGCCTATAACCTGACCAGAAGCTCGGTCGACACCTCAAAGGAATCGACTGCATGGAGAATTGCTGCTGTATTTCATCTGATCGGTGCTAAAGTCACATTATCGGGCAGCTACCCGGGCTGGAAACCCAACATGGAGTCGCCCATTCTGAAAACAATGAGCGGAGTATACAAAAAACTCTACAACAAGGTCCCCGATATCAATGCAATCCATGCCGGTCTCGAATGCGGCCTGCTGGGTGGTGTATATCCCGGGCTCGACATGATCTCCTTCGGACCGACTATCAAGTTTCCTCATAGTCCGGATGAAAAAGTTCACATCGGATCGGTAGAGAAATTCTTTGATTTTCTTTGTGCCACACTGAAGGAAATCCCGGTGAAATAAGAAACTCTCACCCCTCATTCCGGGGGGTGAGTTTTATTCAACCTTTATTTCGATAAGTACGTCGTCTTTCATGACGTTTGTACCGCTTTTTGCCATGACCCGGGTTATATGACCATTGACTGGCGACTGTATCTCATTCTGCATTTTCATTGCCTCGAGTATCAGCAGTGGTTCGCCGCGAAGCACGGCAGCACCTTCGCGTACCAGCACATCAATTATTTTTCCGGGCATGGGAGCCTTTATCACTTCCGATTCTGCCTTTCCGGAATAAGACCTGAGAACCTTCAGGCGCTTCAGCGAGAAGGGAGTCTCAATTGTGAAAGTATAACTGATGTCGTTGAAAAGGATCTCGTACCTGTTCTGCCTCGATCGTACTACTTCCACCGGGTATTTCCTGTTCTTCAAGAGGATGTAGGTGCCGAATTTTTCATCGGACTTTAGTGTCACCGAGTAGCTTCTTTTTCCAATCCTTATAGTGTTTTTAAGGGGAAGGCTGAAGGTAAACCTCCTGTTTTCCGACGACAGGGCGTATAGCTTTTTTATTTCCGGTTTTTCATCATTCATTAGTGCCGGGAGTTATTAAAACTGGTTAATTCTTTTGTTCAGGAGCCACGGGCTCATTTCCTTTCCATTCTCATAATCGATGGAAATGCTGTCCCTTCTCAGGTTTTCATCGACAAAGAGCCTCGTTGCCAGCCATGCTGCAAGCATTTCTTCGTATTCGCTGTTCAGGTAATATTTATCGAGCTGCTTTTCAATAAATGCTGTTGTGAATGTACCGTCGATAAATACCGGATTCCTTACCAGCATCCTGAAGAATGGGAGGGTTGTTTTTACACCCTTGATCCAGACCTTGTCGAGCGCGAGCTTGCACTTTCTTATGGCATCCTTTCTGTCGGTGCCGGTGATGATCAGTTTCGCTATCATGGAGTCGTAGCTTGAAACAATGGCTGATCCTGCTCTTACGCCGGTGTCGGTTCTGACATAGGGATCTGAAGGTAGAACAAGCTTCTCGATTTTTCCCGGATCGGGTGCAAATCCCGCCTGTACATCCTCTGCATTGATTCGGCATTCAATTGACCATCCCTTTATCCTGACATCCTTCTGCCTGAAAGCGAGAGCCTCACCGCTGGCAACGCGTATCTGCTGTTCAATCAGGTCAATTCCGGTTATCATTTCGGTTACCGGATGTTCAACCTGGATGCGGGTGTTCATTTCCATGAAATAAAAATTCCTATCAGAGTCGAGCAGGAATTCAACCGTGCCGGCCGAATAATAACCGACTGCCCTGGCCATTCTGACGGCCATTGAACCCATCAGTTCCCGCAGGTCATCATCCAGGGCGGATGAAGGAGCTTCTTCCAGAAGTTTCTGGTGCTTCCTCTGTATAGAGCACTCTCTTTCACCGAGATGGACAATATTTCCCTTGGTGTCGCCCAGTATCTGGAATTCAATATGTTTCGGATTTTCAATATATTTTTCAATGAAAACGGAAGGATCGTTGAATGCTTTTTCCGCTTCCTTGCTTGCAATGAGGAACATCTTCTCCAATTCCTCCGGCTTCCTCACTATCCTCATTCCGCGGCCACCTCCTCCCGAGGCTGCCTTTATGATTACAGGATAACCAATAAGTTCTGCAGCTGCAGCGGCTTCTTCCTCGTTTCCAATATTACCCCGGCTGCCGGTTGCCATAGGAATGCCCTGTTTCATGGCCAGTTCACGGGCAATGGTCTTGTTTCCCATTTTATAAATGGCGTCGGGTGAGGGGCCTATGAAAATGATCTTGTTTTCGATGCATTTCTGGGCGAAGTAGGCGTTCTCCGCGAGAAAGCCATAACCCGGATGAACTGCATCGCATTTGGTTTCGATGGCTATCTCAATCAGCCTGCCGATGTTCAGGAAAACAGGAATTTCTTCGGGGTCTTCGGTATTGTCGAAGACAATGTCGGCAAGAGATACATACATTGCATCGGGTTCGTTGGCATTTCTTACAACCACCGTTTCAATCTTCATTTCCCGAGCCGTGCTGATAATCCTGACAGCAATTTCACCGCGGTTTGCTATTAATAATCGCTTGATTTTCATGTTTGAGGTTTATAAAGGCATATTGCCGTGTTTCCTGGCCGGAACCTTCACCCATTTGTTGCTCAGGGCACTGAAGGCAGAAATTATCTTTTTCCGGGTTACGGCAGGATCTATTACTTCATCAATATAACCCAGTTCGTCGGCAATAAAGGGATTGGCAATTTTATCCCTGTACTTTTTTACCAGTTCTTTTTTCAGTTCGGCAGGATTTTTTGATTCTGCCAGTTCGCGGCGGTAAAGTATCGCGACAGCACCGTCGGGACCCATAACTGCAATTTCAGCAGTGGGCCATGCAAAGCTGAAATCGCCACCGAGGCTCTTGCTGTTCATTACAATGAAAGCGCCTCCGTAGGCTTTTCTCAGGATCACTGTTATTCATGGAACGCTTGCCTCGCTATAGGCAAACAGAAGTTTTGCACCGTGCCGGATGATTCCCGAGTGTTCCTGGTCCTTGCCAGGAAGGAATCCCGGAACATCCTCAAGTGTCAGTATCGGAATGTTGAAGGCGTCGCAAAACCTGATAAACCTGGCTCCCTTTGTAGACGAGTCAATGTCGAGGACACCTGCCAGCACCTTCGGCTGATTGGCAACAATGCCGATTGTCTTACCCTTTAGCCTGGCGAATCCTGTTACCAGGTTCGGGGCATATAATTCGGCAGTCTCGAAGAAGCTGTTCCTGTCGATAATCAGATTAATTACATCCTTTACATCGTAGGCTTTATTGGGATCATCGGGAACTATGTCGCGAAGCTTTTCGTTTATGTCGGGCGTTGATCCGTCGTCAGCGTGCACCGGTGGATTTTCCACGTTGTTTGACGGCAGGTAGGCGAGGAATTTTTTAAGGGCCATAATCGTATTTTCCTCGTCTTCGTATATCATATGTGCAACGCCACTTTTTCGTCCGTGTACCTCAGCGCCACCAAGTTCTTCAGAGCTGATTTCTTCATTAAGTACTTCCTTTACTACATTTGGTCCGGTAACGAACATGTAACTCGTTCTGTTTACCATAAATACAAAATCGCACAGCGCGGGGGAGTAAACAGCTCCGCCCGCGGCAGGGCCCATTATAACGCACAACTGGGGAATTATCCCTGATGAGTTGATTATATTATGAAATATTGCAGCATATCCGCTCAGGCTGGCAACACCCTCCTGGATTCTGGCTCCGCCGGAATCCATCATGCCTATAATAGGAGCGCCCATTTTAAGAGCCATTTCCTGTATCTTGGCAATTTTCTTCGCATGTACGAGGCCGAGTGAGCCGCCCATCACAGTAAAATCCTGGGAGTATGCAAATACAAGGCGTCCGTTGATCTTTCCATGTCCGACTATAACGCCATCGCCGTATGTGCGTTCCAGCTTGCCAAACTCAACAGTCTGCTGCGCGGGAGTGACAAAGGTATCGATCTCTTCAAATGATCCTGAATCAAACAGCAGATTAATCCTTTCCCTCGCCGTCAGTTTTCCTTTTGAATGCTGTTTTTCAGCATTCGCAGGGCTATATTGTTTTTTCAGAGCCTCCTGACGTTCAATGAATGCCTTGTAATTTTTGCCTGACAGATCCATGTTTTGCCTAATTTTAAGGGTACCGGCGAATCCGGATAACGCCTGTACCGGTCCCGGATTCCGGGGGCTCAAAATTATGCAAAATCAATATGATTCCAAATATAAATTTCGAACAGACTAATCATGCATCTGTTAAATAATTAACAAACAGCTAATTATAAAATGTAATTTTTCGACTGACTCTTCATGTCAGGCCAGGCGCGCTATAATATCCTGCATCCTTTCATATTGCTCTTCCATGCTCTCGACAAGCCTGATCTGAGCCCTGGTTCTTTGCAGGTTATGGTGTTCGTGATGGATCCTGTAATAAACATCTCCGTCGATATAATCGGTAAGGAACCGGAGGGCCTGTTCATAAGTGATCAGCAGTGGGCCAAAGGCCAGGTATTCCTTTTCAGTGGAGTTAAGGGTTTCTCTTGTTTCAGAAAGGTATCCTTCCGCGTATGCACCGAAAAGTCCGATATCCATCCTGATCTTTGAGAGATCTTTCTCATCCTCGGCGGCGACGTTTGCCGCGGTCCTGATTGCATCCCCGAAGTCGTAGTGCACATAGCCCGGCATAACCGTATCGAGGTCGATTATGCACAGGGCCTTGTCGTTTTCATCAAGCAATATGTTATTGAACTTGGTGTCATTATGGGTTATCCTCACGGGGATTCGTCCTTCTCTCCCCAGCTTCCGTATTATTGTCACCTTATCTGCCCTTTCCCTGAAGAATTCTATTTCCCGTTTAAGGCCTGCAACCCTGCCGGCCTTATCGAGTGCAACGGAATCTTCAAACCATTCAAGGCGTTTCTCTACATTATGAAAATCAGGAATGGTTTCATGCAGGGGAGGACCCGGCATATCGGCCAGCATGGCCTGAAATCTTCCAACGGCCCTGCCGCCTTCCTTGGCCTTTTCCCGCGAATCAACTATATCGTAAGATCTGTGATCGGGTATGAATACAAGAAGTCTCCAGAAGTTTCCTTCATCGTCGTTTATCCAGCTTTTCCCGTTTTTAGCGGGTATCATGTTGATGCATTCCCTTTTCAGGTCGGCTCCCGGAATGGCGGCCAGTTTGCTTCTTATGTGATTTGTTACCCTTTCAATATTCTCCTGCAGTTCGGGAATTCTCCTGAAGACATTTGAATTAAGCCTCTGGAGGATATAATCGTCTTTTTCCTTTTCTTCCGTAGTAATCCGGAAAGTGTCATGAATATGTCCGCTTCCGTAAGTTTCAGCCTTCAGAAAGGAACCATCAGCAAGAAAAGAGCCGAATATTTTCCTTAGGTCATGCTTCATTCTTCAATCCGATTTTATAACCGTAGAAGGCATAGAACATGATCACCAGGTAGCATGGTATGCAGATCCAGTAAGCTGCCTGTGTTGATGAGAGGTCTGCAAGCTTTCCGTAAAGAAGCGGAATAATAGCACCACCGGCGATTGCCATGATGAGCATTGCAGAACCGGTCTTTGTGAATTTACCGAGGCTGTTCAGGGCAAGTGGCCACATTGCCGGCCACACCAGCGAGTTTGCAAATCCCAAAAGAGCCACGAAAAGAACTGTAACCGGCAGTACAAGATGAAGCGGTTCGAAGGTCATGAGATCGATGAAGGGCATTGTAAACACCTTGTCGGCCGGAGCGATCAAAGCGCCAATCGAGAATATCACACCCAGAATAGCACAGATCTTGAGCGCGTCACCCTGTTTCAGGTATTTTGGGATAAGAGCTATACCAAGGACGTAGCCAAGTATCATAAAGGTCATCGTGAGTGAGGTGAAGTATTTGGCGGAATCCATTGAAACGCCCAGTGATTGTCCATACCTTATGATAGAGTCGCCTGCAATAACCTCGACACCCACGTAGAAGAAGAGAGCCAGAACGCCCAAGAGGAGGTGGGGGAACTGCCAGATGCTTGTCTTTTTCACGTTGGCCACGCCGACTTCCTCATCTTCTGCATCCGTGTCTACATCGGGAAGATGGACAAACATGATAAGCAGTCCGAGAAGTACCAGCACTATTGCCATTATGATATAAGGAACTATCACTCCTCTTGCCATCTCATCGAGCAGAACGGCACGGGCTCCGGCATCAAGGGATGTAGCAAGTTTTTCTTCAATGACATTGGAATCCTTGAGAAGGACGCTGGCCAGGATTATGGGGGCTACAACACCGGCGAACTTGTTGGCAATTCCCATTATGCTGATACGTTTTGCGGCGCTTTCGCGCGGACCAATGATAGTAACATACGGGTTTACGGCAGTCTGAAGGAGCGCCAGTCCGGTTCCCTGAACAAACAGGCCCGTAAGAAACAGTCCGTAGGTTCTTGAAATGGCAGCAGGAATGAATACAACTGCACCCACGGCCATCACCCACAGTCCAACCGACATTCCCATCTTGAAGCCTGTCTTTTTCAGTATCAGCGACGATGGAAGGGCCATTACAAAATATGAGATATAAAAGGCAGCTGTTACGAAGTATGCCTGGAAATCTGTCAGTTCACAGGCAGTCCTGAGAAAGGGTATCAGCACACCGTTTAGCCAGGTGACAAACCCGAAGATAAAGAAGAAAAGACCGATTATTGTAATTGCAAATACATAATCTTTCTTGCTGATGTCGTTGGAAGAGTTGCTTGTAGCCATAATAATGGATTTAGTTTAAGTATTTTCAGAATGGGTTCAAGTATTTTCAGAAAGGTCAAAACTAATCTTTTTTAATTTCGCTGCAAAGCAAAATCACTTTTCGATATGGCCATTGCCGCATTTTTTCCTTGATTTTACTCCCAGATAGCCTCCGTGATGTCTCAGCGAATAATCGCCCGGAGTGAATCCGATCTTTTGCATCATCAATACCACCAATGCATCGCCGATAACAGTAAACACTGTTGTCGAGGTGGTGGGAGTGAGGCCGAGTGGGCATACTTCCCTGGGCGCACCGGTGGATATGAAGTAATCGGCTTTGATTGCCAGGGGGCTGTTGACCTTTCCCGTGATCACTATCACGGGCATTCCGGGGAAGAGCTTTTCCTTAAGATCGATGAGTTCTATTATCTCCCTGGTTTTTCCTGAATTTGAAATAGCAAGCAATATATCATTCTCCTGCAAAACACCAAGGTCGCCATGCTGGGCTTCGCTTGGATGAAGGAAGACGGCAGGGGTACCCGTCGAACTGAATGTTGTTGCAATATTATTGGCAATCTGCCCGGCTTTGCCCATGCCACTGGTTATCAGTTTCCCCCTGAGTACATGGACATGTTTGTGGATAATCTCCGTAACATGTTCGTATACATCGGTTACCGGTATGTTTTTAATTGCATGGGCTTCCCTTTCAAATATTTCCGCTACCTTCTCCTTCATTTTCTTAAAAATTACGCTCAAAAGTACGAAAAAAACATTTTCTCAAATTTCCTGAAGCACTTTGTAAGATTATCCCGAATGAATTATATTTTTGTATATAAATCCTAATATATTTCCGTTATAATAGTTCCCCCCTATGAGCGGGGCGGGCATCATACCATTGAAATTAAAATCAATATTATATTATGATGAAAAAGTTTTTTTCCGGATTGTTGATTTCAGCCTGCCTGTTTGTATTCTATCCCGTGAATGCACAGGTGGCGGAGCAAATGATAAAGATTATGGTTTCGCCCGATCATGATGACTGGCAGTACAGGACGGGTGAAAAGGCAAGTTTCACAGTACAGGTCTTTTATCATCAGAATCTGCTGAAAGGCGTGAAGGCTTATTATGAGATCGGGCCGGAGAAGATGGATCCTGTAAAAAAGGATTCGATGCTTCTTAACGGCAAACCCTTTGTTCTTGAAGGGGGCACGATGTCATCGCCAGGTTTTCTCCGCTGCGTGGTAAGTGTTGATTATGAAGGAAAAAGGTACAGGGGACTGGCGACAGCAGCTTTCAATCCTCAGGCAATCAGCCCAATCGTGAAGTATCCCGGCGATTTCAGGGCTTTCTGGGAATCGGCCAAAGCCGAACTTGCCAAAGTGCCGATGAATCCGCGGATGACACTTATTCCTGAAAGGTGTACGGAAAACACCAATGTTTATCATGTCAGTCTTCAGAATATTGGCAACTCCAGGATATACGGGATTGTTTCAATTCCAAGGAAGGAAGGAAAATACCCCGCGATACTTGAGGTTCCGGGAGCAGGGGTGAGGGCCTATTCGCCTGATCTCAATCTTGCAGAACGTGGCGTTATCACTTTCGTGATAGGCATTCATGGAATACCCGTCAATCTCGATCCGGTTGTATATTCTGACCTTGGAAGCGGCGGCCTGAGGGAGTATTGGACAAACAATATGGATAACCGCGACAGGTATTATTACAAGAGAGTCTATCTGGGATGTGTGAGGGCAAATGATTTTATTGCTTCCCTTCCCCAGTATGACGGATCAAACCTGGCCGTGACCGGAGGCAGTCAGGGCGGTGCACTCTCCATAGTCACAGCTTCCCTTGATCAGCGTGTAAAATACCTTGCCGCCGTTTATCCCGCGCTTTGTGATGTTACCGGATATCTGTCGGGAAGGGCGGGAGGATGGCCGCATTTCTTCGACAGGAATAATGTCAAATATCACAACATTAAGGAGAAACTCGAGACCATACCATATTATGATGTTGTAAATTTTGCCAGGGAACTGAAAGCGACAGGATATTATTCATGGGGTTTCAACGATGAAACCTGTCCGCCGACATCCATGTACGCTGCCTATAATGTAATAAATGCTCCCAAAAGCCTGCATCTTGCACTTGAAACAGGGCACTGGACTTTCCCTGAACAGAACATACTGCTACAAAACTGGCTGATTGAAATGCTTAAAAAATAACAGGAAAACTTATATACAATTATATGGTTTTTTGATAAAAATTTTGTATTTTGATCAAAGTATGTTAATCAGGTGGCAAACGGATTTTCCGTTATGATATACTTAATATATTGTATGATTAATTATGTTAAAATACCTCATTCAGAGTACTTTGATAAAGTGTCGATTTTGGTGGTTTATTCTATATTTATTATTTTTGACATAACAAAAATGACCCTGCACTCCGGCAGTGCAGTAGCAAAACTTTCATATTGAATGCTGGACATTAGCAATAATATAAAAGAGACTATCAGGAAACTGGCATCTCATTTCTTCCACAACTATTCCATTCCACGATGGATGTTGTTCCTGCATGACATTGCAGCTGTGTTTTTCACCTTTTTGCTATCCTATTTATTGAGGTATAACTTCGTATCCGGCGACATACCAATGGAGAAGGTACTGTTGCACGGGCTGATTACACTGCTGGTGTATACGATTTTTATGTTGATCTTCCGATCCTACGCGGGGCTTATACGTCATACAACGCTTACCGACATTACCCTTGTATTTCTCACTACCACTGTCTCAGCTTTAATAATGGTGTTTTTCTCGCTTTTGGGCGGGAAACTGAAAATTGGTCAAAACTTCACAGTACCGATATCCATTCTTTTGATCCATTATGTTCTTATCACGGTCTATTTGTTCTACATGAGGATCGCGGTAAAGGTATTGTTCAGATTTGCCCATCATTCCTACAAGAGGTTGACCAAAAGGGTTTTAATTTACGGTGCGGGGGAGATGGGATTCGTTGTCAAGCGTGTTCTTGTGAGCGATCCCAGGGGAGGTTTCAGTGTCAGCGGTTTCATTGACGATAACCGTCATTTGCAGGGAAAGAAAATAAATGATATCCCGGTGTACAATTCAGATATCCTTAATCAAGGGTTTGTTAAGAAACACAATATTGAAACTCTTGTACTCGCGATTGCCAATATTCCTCCTACCAGAAAAAGCGAGATCATCCGTAAAGCCATATCACTTGATATTGAGATTCTTGAGACCCCTGCCATTGATAAGTGGCTTAACGGACAGCTTGAGGTACGACAGTTACAGAAAGTCAAACTGGAGGACCTGCTTGGCAGGGAACCGATAAAACTCAATCTTGATGCCATCAGTAAGGGATTGTCGGATAAAACCATCCTGGTAACAGGTGCGGCCGGATCTATAGGTTCTGAAATAGTCCGTCAGCTTTCGCACTTCGAAACGCGTATGGCGGTTCTCATCGACCAGGCAGAAACACCGGTGTTTCACCTTGAAAACGAGCTGAGGAAAGACTTCAGCCACATGACATTCAGGACAATATTGGCAGATGTTACCAACCTGGAAAAGATGGATAAGATTTTCCGGGCTTACCGGCCCGAGGTGGTTTTTCATGCAGCAGCCTACAAACATGTTCCACTAATGGAGGCAAATCCTCATGAGGCATTGCGCGTCAATGTCGGAGGAACGCGGAACATGGTGGAACTGTCGGTAAAGTATGGAGTCAGGAAGTTTGTTATGATCTCCACCGACAAGTCGGTAAATCCGACAAATATCATGGGAGCCTCAAAGCGTGTATGTGAAATGCTTGTTCAGACCAAGGCGATGAAAGAAGGAGTGAAAACCCAGTTCGTCATTACCAGGTTCGGGAACGTACTGGGATCCAACGGCTCTGTAATCCCTCTTTTCAAAAAGCAAATTGAAGAAGGTGGACCGGTCACTGTCACTCATCCCGATATAACTCGGTATTTCATGACCATACCTGAAGCCTGCCAGCTGGTTCTGGAGGCCGGGTTTATGGGTAACGGGGGTGAAATCTTTGTATTCGATATGGGTAAGCCGGTAAGGATAGCTGATATGGCAGTGAACATGATAAAGCTTTCGGGACTTGAACCGGGAAAGGACATCAAGATAGAGTACACGGGGTTGCGTCCTGGAGAGAAGCTATATGAAGAGCTGTTGTCATCAGAGGAAGAAATTCAGCCGACTCATCATCAGAAGATAAAGATTGCCAAAGTCGACAGGAAAGACTACAAGACCGAAGTGCTGCATGTCATTGCATCCCTCCGTAATATTTACGGACTCAGTGATGATGAAGTGGTTGATTTCTTTGAACTGCTCGTTCCCGAGTATAAAAGTGCCAAGGAATCCATTACCATTAATGGCAATTCGCCTCAGAAAAACTGATCGGATAAGCAGCAAAAAAAGCGCCCCTAAAGGCGCTTTATGTGATCCCGACAGGATTCAAACCTGTAACCTTCTGATCCGTAGTCAGATGCTCTATTCAGTTAAGCTACGGGACCTGATTATTTAATTCAGCTTGCAAATATAGTAATTTTTTTACCCCTGTTAATGCTCATAACTAATTTCGAGGAAATGTAAAATATTTAATATTTTATGTCGTTGAAAATTGGCACGCGGTGTATGGATTCATCTGCAAGGCATCATACCATTAAAATCAAAATTATATTATGATGAAAAAAGCAAGTTCAATAATACTTAAATCTCTCCTCGGTATTGTACTGCTGATACTTGTACTTCTTTTCACTGTGCCCGTGATATTCAAGGGTAAAATAAAGGAAAAAGTCGTCAGCGTGATAAACGAATCGGTAAATGCCAGAGTAAGCTTCGGAGACTATAAGCTCGGGTTTTTTAAAAACTTTCCAAACCTGACGTTTTCGATGAACGACTTTTCGGTTGCCGGTACCGGGGATTTTGAAAGCGATACACTGGCTGCCGCGAAATCAATAAACCTTGTATTCAACCTTTCAAGTCTCTTCGGGAAGGAAGGCTATGAAGTAAGATCGATATTGATAGATGCTGCTAAAATAAAAACCCTGGTTCTCGAAGACGGAAGTGCAAACTGGGATATCATGAAGGAATCCGATGAAACGGAATCAGAAGGGGATTCAGACTCTGATATAAAAATACTGCTTCGGGAGGTGAAGATGCTTAACAGTTCATTCTCATACATTGACAGGGAATCGGATATGGCCGCGTGGCTCGATGATCTGAGCGGCAGCCTGAGCGGCGACCTGACAGGAAGCAAAAGTGACCTGGTCATTAATCTCAACTCCGACGATTTTACCTTTGAAATGGACGATATGAAATATATCAGCAGGGTAAAAGCCAATGCAATAGTAAATGTTCTGGCCGATCTCGACAGCATGATATTCCGCCTGAGGGACAATACTGTTTCACTCAATGACCTTCAGCTTAAACTGGCCGGAACCGTGATTATGCCAGAGGATGACATTGAAACTGACCTTACATTCATGGCGGAGGAAACTTCCTTCAAGTCGCTGATATCCCTGATCCCTGCTTTCTATATGAAGGACTTTCAGGATCTCAGGGCCGACGGAAGCTTTAACCTCTCAGGATCGGCGAAGGGAGTATACAGCAGTGCCGACAGTACCATGCCCGATATCTCACTCAATCTGAGCGTGAAGGATGGTCTGATAAGCTACCCGGCCCTGCCGGAGCAGATCAGGCGGATAAACGTTGAGTCGGCGATATTTGTCGACGGTAAGGATATGGATAAAACAAGGGTGGATGTAACAGGATTTCATTTCGAACTTGCCGGAAATCCGTTCGACATGAGGTTTTATCTCAGGACACCCATAAGCGATCCGGATATCGATGGTTCAGCCAGGGGGAAAATCGATCTTGGCGCGCTGTCGAAGGCTGTTCCGATGGATAGCCTGGAATTGTCGGGGCTGATTGATATTGCTGTTGATTTGTCAGGACGGATGTCGATGCTGGAGAAATCGCAGTACGACAGGTTTCAGGCATCGGGCAATATCGGCCTGAAAGACATGACGGTATTAATGACCGGATATCCGGGGATTAGCATCAGGGAGGCCGATATGGCAATAACTCCTGCATTTGCCGAACTTAAAAAAGCAGAGCTGAATATAGGTTCCGGCAGTGACTTCAGCCTTGGAGGAAGACTGCAGAACTACATACCATACATGCTTAAGGATGAAACGATAAGCGGCAATCTTTCACTTTATTCACGTCAGATCGATATGACTGAGATAATGGAAGGAATGTCATCGGATACAGAAGATGAGGATACCACATCTCTTGCAGTAATAAAAGTGCCTGAGAATATCGACTTCGACTTCAGGGCCAAAGTCGACAAGTTCAGCTACAACAAGATAAATGCCGAAAATGTCAGCGGTCATATTGTTGTAAAGGATGGAATACTTAGCTTCAGGGATACAGGAATGGATCTTCTCGGCGGGAAAGTTACCTTCAATGCAGCCTATGACACACGCGACACCCTTAATCCTTTTGTGAACGCCAGCCTGAGCGTGAATAACCTTGCTGTTAAGGATGCTTTTGAAACATTCAACACCATAAGGATGCTGGCTCCCACAGCAAAGGGAGTTGATGGAAAATTTGCATTTAGCCTCAATTTCAGCAGTCTGCTTCAGAAAGATTTCATGCCCAGGATAGCGTCTATAACAGGAGACGGAAAGATGCAGTCAAGTGAGTTGACTCTTGTTGAATCGGTAGTTTTCAATACAATGAAGGAAGTTTTGAAATTAGGGCAAGGCTACACCAACACCTTCAAGGATTTGAATCTCAGTTTCAGGATAAGGGAGGGAAGGATATTTGTTAATCCCTTCAATACCAGGGTTGGCAATATTAAAATGAACGTAAGTGGCGACCAGGGTCTGGACCAGACAGTCAATTATGTTATCAGGACTGAAATTCCAAGAGCGGATCTTGGAAATGCAGCCAACTCGCTTATTGATGGTCTGTCGGCTCAGGCATCAGTCTTTGGATTGACGGTAAAATCCTCGGATGTTATAAAGGTAAATGTAAATGTGACCGGAACCTTCCTCAAACCTCTTGTGAAGCCATTTTTCGGTGAATCAGCCCCTGAGAGCCTGTCAGCCGGTATTCGGGAAACAGCCGGGGAAAGCGTAAAGGAAAAAGTGGAAGAAGCCAGGGATAAAGTAAAAAGTGAGGCTGAAATCCAGGGCGACAGGCTGGTTCAGGAGGCGGAGGAAACAGGGCAGAAGCTGAGAGATGAAGCAGCAAGTGCTGCAGAGAAGATCAGGCAGGAAGCCAGGGCTCAGGCCGACAGGCTTATCAGGGAAGCGGAATCTAAAGGTCCTGTTGCAAAGCTTGCTGCTCAGAAGGCAGCCGATTCTGTCGTCAAAGAAGCCGACAGGCGGGCTGATCAACTGATAAGGGAAGCTGATGAAAAAGCCATTAAGCTTGTCGATGAGGCAAAGTCAAAACGGGAGGAACTTATCAATAAGATATAAAAAAAGAGGCTGTTCTTCCGGACAGCCTCTTTCATATTCAACTATTTCAGAATTTCCTTTCCCTGATACGTGCTTTCTTTCCGGTAAGATCGCGGAGGTAGAATATTCTTGCCCTGCGAACTTTGCCGTGTTTACTGACTTCTATCTTGTCGATCAAAGGGGAGGCAATCGGGAATATTCTTTCAACACCTATATTGCCTGACATTTTCCTTACAGTAAAAGTCTCGGTGTGACCGCTGCCGCTACGCTGGATCACAACTCCGCGGAACTGCTGGATTCTCTCCTTATTACCTTCCTTAATCTTATAGTGAACAGTAACTGTATCCCCGGCAAGAAACCTGGGAAATTCATTTTTTACTGCAAATTCCTTATCAACGACATCCATTAAATTCATTTCACAACAGTTTTGTTACAAACAACATGATCAAAAATCAGGGTGCAAAAATACAATTTTTATTATTATTCACAAATAGCATTATTTTAATTTTGTCAGATGCTGGTAAACAAAACATTAATGACTGTCGCCGGCAGGTACCAGAAGCTTGGTGCCTGTATCCCGGATAACCGATTTCTTCCAATTGTCGTCATAGCCCGGCTGCATAGGGGAGGAGGGATATCCATCCCCGGATGTTGAAAATCTGCCGTTTACTTCTTTCTTGATATTGCCGTCGATGTACTTGACAAGAAGATATTCACTAAGCTTTTTCCATTCCCTGAATGTATTCTGAGCTGTCTCAACCGAATACCTGGTGAGGTAATCGCGGGCTTTCCAGACATCTGTTTCGTATAGTTTCTTAGCCTCCGCATCTATTTCCGATACTGTCTGGCTGATATATTTCTTTTCCAGTTCCCTCTGGACCTTTAGTGCATCCTCGCTCATCAGGTCGTAGCGCTGGTAACACATGTTTGCAACCAGGTTGAACAGCCAGAAGGCAGAAGTGGGTGAGTAGGTTACCATGTCTCCGTTCCCGACCCTGAAACATTCCGGTATCTCGGTAATTCCGCAGTAAATCGGGTTGAAAACGGTAGTGCTGGCATCGTCGACACCGAACCAGAAAATTCCCCCTATGGGATCGGGAAGCCAGTTGCGTGATTCGGCAACAAAGACAAAGCCTGTCTGCTGTGTGGCTGTTGCCCTTTCGTTACAGTAGCTTGGAGCGTTGGGGTCATCGGATACCTTCCATGTAAGGGGTCTCCATCTGTAGGGAAGGCCGAAGGGGCCGGCGCCAATATCTCTTCTCATGTCAAATTCAGTACCCTCGAGATGATCGCGCATAAAGTTCATGAGATCGTAGTTGGAGATTTTCCTGTTCGGTTTGATCCAGAGAGGCATTCTGTTGCTGAGTTCATGTCCTGATGCATAGGCCTTATACTGTTCCATATCATCGCCGACAGCCCTGAAGAATGACCATACCCTTATTTCGCAGAATCTTGCACCGTCGAAGGTAACCGGGTTAAAGGTATCGGAGAAACTGAAGTCCTGATCGGGGCCATTGTACAGACCTTTGGATCTGGCAAATTCTATGACGTCATGTGCATAAACACATTCCACAAGTGGGTCGGATATCCTGCGAAGATCTTTTGAAGTGATTGCAATGCTGTTTTTCTTGCCGCTTGCAAGCGGGAAAGTCTGAATCCTTGCCTGGTTAGCATGCGCGCATACATATCCGTCGGGGATAAGGCGTGCCACCCATACAGCTCCCTTATTGCCTTTACCCTTGCCTGTCATTTCGAGTATCCATGCCTCGTTAGGATCGGCGATGGACAATGATTCACCCGAGCTTGCATATCCGTATTCAGAAACAAGTTCGGAAATTACCTTTATGGCTTCCCTGGCATTTTTTGCCCTTTGAAGCGCGATGTATATCAGGCTGCCATAGTCCATAATGCCTTCCGGATCCATAAGTCCGTCAATTCCGCCGTAAGTAGTTTCCGCGATCGACAGCTGGTATTCATTCATGTTTCCCACCACTGAATAAGTATGCCTTACCTGGGGGATCTTTCCCAGATACCTGCCTGAGTCCCATTCCCATACCTCAAGCATCGCACCTTCGGGATAATCCCTTGAAGGCCAGTGGTAGAGTTCCCCGTACAACACGTGGGAATCAGCCGAGTATGTTATCATAACGGAACCGTTGGCCGATGCTCCCCTGGTAACTATCAGGTTTGTGCACGCGGACGATTCCGGAGCCTGGATCATCCAGGAGAAAATAATTGCCGTTATTGCTGCGAATAGCTTTTTCATAAGTATGTTATTGGTTTTACAATTCTTTAGATTTTAAGATTTCCGGAAATGCAAAGGTAACAAGCCGGACAAGATTTCAAAGAGATTCAGATCATTTTGAGCGATTCGATGATTTTTTTTATTTTTTCCGGATCAGCAATTTTTCGTTTAAACTCCGAGTTTCCCGGAAGACTCCCCATTGAAATGCCCTGACGCCGGAAGATCATTTCACTGTCAATCTCCATTCTTCCCGTCAGATGCAATTCCTTTGCCTTTGTGGCTGTTATAATCTGGGCTGCATTTGTTTCATCAATTCCACCTCCCGGCATTACTATGAGTCTTTCGCCGGCCTGAATCACAAGTTGTCTTATCAGTTCGACAGCGTCGAGAGCCTTGTTCTGCTGGCCGGATGTCAGAAGCCGTGAGGCACCCGTTGCAATCACGTCCTCAATCCCCCTGACCGGATCCGCGCACATGTCGAATGCCCTGTGGAAAGTGGCAGTCATCGGGTAGGCGAATTCAATCAGCCTGGCGGTTCTTTCAACATCGATAGTACCGTCGGGAAAAAGAATGCCTGTCACAATTCCGTCGATCCCGTTCTCACCGCAGAGCTCAATGTCTCTCCTCATAATATCATATTCGGTGTCTGAATACAGAAAATCGCCTCCCCTGGGCCTAATCAGCACATGAATACCTATGCTCAGATTATTCCTGGCTGAGATGATCATGCCATAACCCGGGGTTGTGCCTCCCTCGCCCAGATTATCGCACAACTCTATTCTGTCGGCTCCTGCCGATTGCGCGTTTAATGCCGAAATGGCACTGTCGACGCATATTTCAAGCTTGAACTCCATTAACAATAATTAATATGGATAATAAAAGTAAGAATATTTTAAGTATTATTGTGTATTTAAAAACTTTATCAGACTATTGAAATCAAAATTATATTATGATGAAACCGACGCTTTTAGTTCTTGCAGCCGGAATGGGCTCACGTTATGGAGGTAACAAACAGCTTGATGAAGTTGGTCCCTCCGGTGAAACAATTATCGATTATTCCATTTATGATGCCATACGAGCTGGTTTTGGCAGGATTGTCTTTGTTATTCGCAGGGATATTGAGGAACAGGTAAAGGAAAGATTTGTTGAAAAACTGCAGGGCAAGATTGAAGTGGATTATGTGTTTCAGGAGATAACCAATCTTCCCGAGGGAGTCAAGGTTGCTCCCGACAGGGCAAAACCCTGGGGCACAAGCCATGCAATACTTGTCACCAAGGACAAGATAAAGGAACCTTTTGGTGTGATAAATGCCGACGACTACTATGGAGTTGATTCTTTTAAGATTTTGAGAGACTTTCTTGTGAACGACAAGGATCCGAATAACTACTGCATTGTTGGTTATAAACTTGGAAACACTCTTTCCGATCACGGACACGTCAACAGGGGTGTATGCAAGGTGGATGAGAAAGGCTTTCTCAGTCATATAGTTGAGACGAGGCAGATTGAAAAGACAAAGGAAGGCGCCATAGCCCCGGGCCCTGACGGTAAGCCCCTGGTATTTACCGGAAATGAGGTGGTCTCGATGAATCTCTGGGGATTCAAGCCATCGTGCTATGATTTTCTGGAAAAGGAATTTAGAACTTTCATAAACAATTCCGGAATGGATCTGAAGTCGGAACTCGACATACCAACCTCAGTTGACAGGTATGTCAAGAACGGCGAAATCACCATACAGATACTGATGAGCAACGAGCGCTGGTTCGGCGTGACGTACAGGGAGGATAAACCCTTTGTTGTTGAAAGTATCAAGAAGATGGTCAGGAAAGGGGTCTATCCTGCCAGGATATATTCATAGTTCACCACAGGAATTCCGTTTCCAGGGTACTCTCATTATCGCAGTTGTCTGTAACTTTTAGCGTGAGGGTGTGTTTTATACCCTTCCGGATTCTTGTTGCATCGAAAGTATAAATCAGAACATTGTTCTTCTGATCATACTCAAACAGTGCCCATTTCCCGTCGATAAGCGGATCGTATGACTTTATGCCTGAAAGATCATCGCTTATCCTTATTCTCAATTCCGTCCTTCCCGAAAGGTTTGCGCCAGAGGAAAATCCGCTGGTTGTTATCCGCGGAGGAACGGTATCGATGCCAATGAAAAATGTACCGAATGTTCTGGGACTGGCTGTAACGAAGCCCTTATCCCAGGAACTGGACACGGGATTCTTTCTTCCCTTTTTATCAATCTGAAGTATAAGGAGTTTGGATTCCTTCCCGGCAGGCAGCTTCGAAGGCTTGAGTGAAAGACTGTACGATTTATGAAGGGGGGTGTAGATATTGTGAATATCAAATATATCTGAATACATCCCGTCCTCTCCGGGAGATTTCCCAAACTGAAACCACAGAGTGTCATAGAGAGTACCGGTGGAAATGTTCACAGCCACATCTTTTGTTACAAACCTGTTGTTCCTGTCGAAAGGCATCAGAGTTCCTGTCCGGGAATTTGCCTGACCGGAGCTTTTTTCTCGATTTGCCGGAGACGGTTTGGAAGTGACGGTGAATGAAAGGACCGACCGGTTGCCGTGCATATCTGATACAGTCAGTTCAATTGTATGGCGCGAGTTGTCGCTGAAATTTATTATTCCCCTGTTAATCAGATTTCTGTAAACGCTCAACCTGTCGTTTGGAAGGCGGAATGCTCTTTCAATATAGATGTTGTCGCGCATATAGGTCTCGTAATCTATATGGCTGTTTATATACCTGGTCTCGTTGAAGGAAAACTCGTCCATTACATAGCTGAAGACCTGCCTGTTGTCCACATTAAGCTGAATGGAATGGACTGAGAACCTGCTGCCGGAACCGTTAATGAAGTCGTGTGCCCTGAAACCGAATCCCGCGGGGCCGCTAATGGTAATTTCATTTCTTGATGACAATTCATATTTGCCGTCGCTGCCCCTGACATCCAGTCTGAGCATCCTGTTCTGATTATTAATAAAGGTGTTTTCCGAGATCGGGTAGATTACCAGTTTGTCGAACACCGGTTTAATATTGTCACTGATCCCGAAATCAAAAAGGAAGGGATTAACCGGGATTTCGCCATCTGTCTTTCGTATTTCATAGTGGAGGTGTGGTCCCGAGGAACTGCCCGAGTTTCCTGAATATGCAATGACATCACCCTGTTCGAACCGGAAACTTTCCTTTGACGGCCACAGGGTAAGCGTGAAACTTTTTTCCTCATATTGCCGGGAAATAAGATATTCTTCAATCTCGGGAGTGAATTTGTCGAGATGGGCATATACGGTGGAATAACCGTTAGGATGACGCATATAGAGTGCTTTTCCAAATCCTCCCGGAGAAACGCTTATCCGGTAAATATATCCATTTGCGGCGGCAACAACTTCTTTTCCGGTAACACCCTGGGTCCTTATATCAATTCCGGAATGGAAGTGATCGCTCCGCAGTTCTCCGAAATTTGAAGAGAGGGACAAAGGGATTCTGAGGGGTGAAATGAACATTGAACGATCTGCAGCCTGTTCAGCAAACAGGCCTGTCAGAAGAAGTTTTATAAGGAATGTGAGTGCTATTGTCATCACGGTAAATTGGTCTCTTAAGGAACTTTTGCAAAACTAGGTTTATGACTTGTTCTTCCAAAGTATTTATGTTAAATATTTGAAAATTGTATTATCTATACTACCTTTGCATTAAAGATTCTGATATGTCCGTTCGTAGTCTGGAAGAGCTTACATTGCTGAACAAAAAGCTCGATGAGTTGTTTGGCAGGTATGAAGGTCTCAGAAATAAAATCAGGGATCTAAAGGACGAAAATGACATGTTGAAACGTTATATAGAAGAGCGTGACATTAAAATTAAGGATCTGGAAGTAAAATACGAAAGGATCAAGATATCAGGAGCACTGACGGGTAATGGAAGAGGAGTGGAAGAGGCGAAGGGAAGAATCAACGAATTAGTGCGGGAAATAGACAGATGTGTTGCTCTTTTGAACAGATAAGATATAGCAATGGATGATAAGCTTTCGATCAGGGTTAATATAGCTGACAGGTATTATCCATTGAAGGTGGAAAGGGAGAATGAGGAAAAGATCAGAAAGGCTGCCAGGATGATTAACGAGAAGGTGCTTCAATATAAGCAGCGCTACTCAAACAAGGATGTACAGGATTATTTGGCAATGGCTTCTCTGCAATATGTGATCAAGCTGGGTGAATACGAAGAGAAGCTGGTCACGGACGACATTCCGGAAGCCCTGAGGGAACTGGCAAGGAAAATTGATGATGTTCTGGTAGAAAAAGAGTAACAGCGTTCTTTCAAATAGCAAAACTTATTGCCCGCATTGTTTCTTTATTCATTTTGTGAAACTCAACACTTAAAACTTTGGAGTCATCCTTAGTGCAGTAAGGACAGGCCTCATCCCGGTTCGCCGGGAATCTGCCTTCGGGCAGGTCAGTGGACGTTTGCACTGTATTAGAGGCTCCAGCCATGTAGATATGGGGTTTTATAAAAGTTGAAGAGACTTTGCGGGTTTTTTTTATAAAAAACTTAACACACATTTTATGGCACTAACTATAATACTGGCAGTTGCCGGTTTGGTAACAGGCTTCGTTGCCTCTTACCTGCTCTGGCAACAGGCTCTGAAAAGCAAGAGCAAAAAAATCATCAGCGAGGCGGAAACAGAAGCTGAAGTGATCAAAAAGGAAAAGATACTTCAGGCAAAGGAAAGGTTTCTTCAACTCAAAGCTGAACATGAGAAGGTAATCAACGAGAAGAACAACAAGATAAATCAGGCTGAAAACCGGATAAAGCAAAAGGAACTGACCTTGTCCCAGAAGATCGAGGAAACACAGCGAAAGAGGAACGAGGCAGACATAATCAGGGAAAACCTGACATCGCAGATTGAAATAGTTGAGAAGAAGCAGGAGGAGCTTTCCCGGCTTCACCGTCAGCAGGTAGACAAGCTTGAAGCTATTTCCGGTCTTTCGGCTGACGAGGCAAAAAGCCAGCTTATTGAATCGCTCAAGGAAGAAGCCAAGACCGGGGCAATGTCGTACGTCAATGAGATTCTCGACGAAGCCAAGATGACAGCGAACAAGGAGGCAAAGAGGATAGTTCTTCAGACTATCCAGAGAGTGGCCGCCGAAAATGCCATAGAGAATGCTGTTACGGTGTTCCATATAGAGTCCGACGAAATGAAAGGCAGGATAATCGGCCGTGAAGGGAGAAATATCAGGGCACTTGAAGCTGCAACGGGAGTGGAAATCATAGTTGACGATACCCCTGAGGCCATAGTCCTTTCAGCATTTGATCCGATCCGCAGGGAGGTGGCAAGGCTGGCTCTTCACCAGCTTGTGACCGACGGAAGAATCCATCCTGCCAGGATAGAGGAAATTGTAGACAAGACAAGGAAGCAGGTTGAAGAAGAAATACTTGAGGTCGGAAAAAGAACCGCTATCGACCTGGGAATTCACGGACTTCATCCTGAACTGATACGGCTTGTCGGCAAGATGAAATACAGGTCATCCTATGGACAGAACCTGCTTATGCACTCGAGGGAAGTGGCTAACCTGTCAGCTATAATGGCTGCTGAGCTCGGACTCAATCCCAAGTTTGCCAAGCGGGCCGGGCTGCTTCATGATATCGGCAAGGTGCCTGATGATGAACCTGAGTTGCCTCATGCAATCCTCGGGATGAAGCTTGCTGAAAAATACAAGGAAAAGCCGGAGATATGCAACGCTATCGGTTCGCATCATGACGAGACTGAGATGACTACCCTTATAGCTCCGATAGTGCAGGTTTGCGACGCCATTTCGGGTGCCAGGCCGGGAGCCCGCCGCGAGGTTGTGGAATCATATATCAAGAGACTTAAGGAACTCGAATCCGTGGCTCTTCAGTACCCCGGAGTGATGAAGACATATGCCATCCAGGCAGGTCGTGAACTGAGAGTGATAGTGGGAGCAGAGAAAGTAAGTGACAAGGAGGCCGAAAACCTTTCCTTTGAGATCGCGAGGAAGATCCAGACAGACATGACTTATCCCGGACAGATTAAAATTACCGTTATCCGCGAAACACGGGCGGTTAACTATGCTAAATAAACAACAAGCTACAACTTTCTTTTCCAGGCTATAATGTCAACGATCAAACTGCTGAATATTGTAGGTGCAAGACCTCAGATAATAAAGTCATCAGCAATAAGCAGAGCCATCCGGACCGGTTTTTCCGACCGGATCACCGGCCTCACGGTACACACAGGTCAGCATTACGACAAGGAATTGTCGGATGTGTTTTTCGATGAACTCGAAATACCCATGCCTGACTTCAACCTTGGTGTAGGGTCGGCACGGCATGGCCGTCAGACTGCAGCCATGATTGCAGGAATAGAGGATGTTCTTATTGAACAGAAACCAGACGGTGTTTTGCTTTACGGCGATACCAACTCGACACTGGCAGGAGCAGTCGCGGCCTCCAAGCAGCGTTTCCCGATTGTTCATATCGAGGCGGGGCTAAGGTCGTTCAACAAAACCATGCCTGAGGAAATAAACAGGATTATGTGCGACCATGTATCAACATTGCTTTTTGCACCGACCAATGCTGCATTCAAAAATCTGATGCATGAAGGTTTCAGCCCTGAGAACAGTCCTCCCTATACCATCGATAACCCGAAGATCTATATCACAGGGGATATCATGTACGACAACTCCCTGTATTATGCAGAAATGGCAGAGCGCAAGAAAGCCGGACTTCTTGAATCTCTGGAAATAGAGAGGAATAACTTCGTGCTTGCCACCATTCACAGGGATATAAATACTGACGATGCAGGAAGACTGGAGAGAATCATGTCAACTGTCAAAGCTCTGGCCGAAGATTACAGGATTCCTTTCGTCATCCCCTTTCATCCGCGTACCATGAAATCGCTGAAATCGGGTCTGGTCAGTCTTCTTGCCGATCTTCGGAAATCGCGATACATAAGGATCATTCCGCCGGTATCATATCTCACCATGACATATCTCGAAAAGAACTGCCTGATGATAATGACTGACTCCGGTGGCGTCCAGAAGGAATCCCATTTCTTCAGAAAGCCCTGTATTGTTCTCCGTAAGGAAACAGAATGGATTGAACTGGTGACAAACGGCACCGTGATACTTGCTGATGCAGATCCGGCCCTGATCCATCAGGCTTTTGAGGGATTTGTTCAGCCGGACATCAATCTTGATTATCCCGGCTTCTATGGCGATGGCAAAACATCTGAATTTATTCTCAGGGAGATACTGATGCTGTTTGAAAACTGATTTCAGCTTTCAGGAGAAATAAATACCGGCTCTGGCCGTTCTTTTCTAAACATAACCCATGAATCGCAAGTTAAGCGGCCATAAGGTCCTGGTAACCGGCGGAGCCGGATTTATCGGATCAAATCTTGTTGAATCCTTTCTGGCATCAGGTAATTCAGTTGTATGCCTTGA
>JAAYQC010000121.1 GCA_012519515.1 Bacteroidales bacterium
CATCACCAACCGGAATATCCCAGTATGACTGCTGCAGGTTCTCACCTGTTGCTCCTCTCCAGAGAAGAGGCTTGTTGAGGACCACATAATGAGGAACCCTGAGAGCTGCTGGTGTTTGAGCCAGTGCGGTTTTCGCACACTCGACCAAAAGAAGGGAAATCTTGTAATCGAGCCAGCCAAATTCTGAAATCTTCAATTGACTGCCATTTCCTGACATGGTCTCCATCAGCCATGACACCTTTTGAGGGTATGGCATAAAAGCATGGGAGATAATCTCCCAGTCAGTACCGTTTACTCCAAGGTAGATACTCTGAATACCACCTTGAACCCCGCTTGCGGAAATGACCAGAATACGTTTCTTTCTTGTTTTGCGGATTTTATTTATCATCTGTGGAATCATACTTTAAATATACATCCGTAAGAGATTTAACCTCATCTCAGGAAATTCGATTACATTAAAAATCAGTGCTTGACAGGGTGAATCCAGGATTCAGAAAAAAAACGCCTCCCCTGACTACAGAGGAGGACGTTATAACAACGATCTGAATTTTCCAAATGTACTCCGGATTTCATATTTTTTAAAAACCCAACCCGAAATTCAATCCAAACTCTGAGGGCCAGTGTTTTGTACGTTTTCTTGATCTATAATCGTCATAATAATAGTCACCATCATAATCTTCTCCACCAGTCAATATGGCAAACACATTCTGGCCAAACCGGATTTCAGTATAGAAACACACCTTGGAGTTCCTTGGAACCATCATTCCGATCTGTAAATAGGGTTCCAGCCCCATCTGTACATCATTTGCAAAATCGATAAACGGTATCAATCCACCACCAAGATACATACTCACCAGTTTATTTATGGCAAAATAACTCACACCCATTTCAAAATAAACACCTCCATACTGCGGGACACCTATTTCAAAAAGATCTCTGGGTATTTTTCCGCCTGCCCCGAATTCCATGAAAAACTTCTCAGCTTCAGCCTTGTAGTTAAAACCAATATTTACCATCGGACTGAATTGATCGGAAGAGGAAACAGCATAGCTCATCCCGAATTTAACCCCTTTATATGTCTCAATAAAAGTCTTGTTATGTCCCATACCTTCCCGTCTTGTGACATTATACATGTCGCGGGTCTCCTCAACAGAAACTCTTTTCCATAACGCAAGAGAGATCCGATCTGTAGATTCCTCGATATCACCATAAGTCACAAGTGTCATCTCTGCTTTATGGATCAGGTTTCCATCCTTGTCCATCCTGGAAACTGTCACTATGGTTTTTCCATTATCCAGCAGATCCTGATCATCCCTGCTTCTTTCTTCCTTATTTATTATGATTACTTTCTGGCCGCCTGAAGAATCAATTAAGGCCTCTTTTTCCTCTCTCCTGCTCAGGTAAAGCCCCACAGCATTAATTTCTATATACTCATCAACACCCAGTTTCTTTGCCGCAGCCGCCAGATCATTCTCATCTTCAATAGCAGCCGCTGATTTCATGGGATTTATTACCTTGACATTGGAAACATTTGCATACTTGTTTGCCAGGAGCATCCCGAACGCATCAGCAAAACTTTTGTCAATATTTACTCCCTGAACCGGGAAAACCGCTATAGACTGATTGGAGAATGCAAATCCGGCCAGGCAGAGAAGAACAGAGAAGAGTTTTACTGTACGCATGGTAACTACCTCCTTACAATTTGGGCATTTTGTTTAAGCGCTTATAAAATAGATCAACCCTACCATTTAAGTCAATAATCCCCCTCTCCCAGCCTTAATTAAATTTTACAACCGGGGCCAGCTTTTGAAAAGCAGTTTCGTAAAGTCAAAACACTTATTAATAAAAAAACCACTATCGCCGGTGACAGTGGTTATAAATTAAACTCTTTACAACCGGATCTAATTAATCAGTGAACACTTTCAAATATCTGTTGCGGTAGGAGTTTTTCAGCCGGTGAATCGCCTTCTCTTTTATCTGGCGTACCCTCTCACGGGTAAGATGAAGGCGTCTGCCGATCTCATCAAGAGTATGCGGGGTGTCCTCACCCACACCAAAGTAAAGCTTGAGCACTCTCTTTTCGCGGTCGTTAAGGGTGTCTAAAATCCGGTTTACTCCCTCCTGCACCGACATCTCTATCAGACGACTGTCAG
>JAAYQC010000122.1 GCA_012519515.1 Bacteroidales bacterium
GGATGACGTGTTTGGCGTATACAGCGTGGCTCTTATTTTTTGATATGAATACATCAGGCTTCTGAATCGTTGTAACAATGATTTTTGCGCTGTCGTCTTCTAACTGTTTTTGTAGAACCTTCGTTGACGTATTGCCATTGGCCGCACCCTTTTCAAATCGGTCGTATTCCTTCATCGTCTGATAGTCCAGGTCCTTGCGGTCGACGACAAACAAAACCTTGTCTATTCCTTCAAGTCCGGAGGCAAGCTGCGCCGTTTTAAAGCTCGTGAGCGTTTTACCTGAACCTGTCGTATGCCAGACATAGCCGCCCGCTTCAATCGAACCAAGCTTTTTATAATTCGTTGATATGGCAATGCGCGAGAGTATCCGCTCTGTGGCTGCAATCTGATACGGCCGCATGACAAGCAGCAGTTCTTCTGATGTGAAAACGCAATACCGTGTCAGCACGTTGAGTATCGTATGCTTGGCCAGGAATGTTTTTGAAAAGTCGACGAGGTCCGGAATAACCTTATTATTCGCGTCCGCCCAAAAGTTTGTGAACTCGAAGCTGTTGCTCGTTTTTTTGCTTTTCTGCCGCGCGCCGCCGGCTTCTTTGATATGCGTGAATCGCGTTGTATTGCTGTAATACTTTGTATGGGTACCGTTAGAGATGACAAATATCTGGGCGTATTCAAGGAGTCCGCTGGATGCCCAGAAGCTATCCCGCTGGTAGCGATTTATCTGATTAAATGCCTCACGAATGGCGACGCCACGGCGCTTCAGCTCAACGTGGACAAGCGGCAGACCGTTGACGAGTATTGTGACGTCGTAACGTGTCTCGTGCGCCCCGCCGGCTTCTTCGTACTGATTGATGACCTGCAGGCGGTTGTTGTGGATGTTCTTTTTATCGATGAGATACACATTTTTCGTCGTACCGTCATCGCGCTTGAGTATCTGAATATAGTCGTCTTGTATTTTGCGTGTTTTCTCAACAATACCCTCGTTTGCGCTCGCTATGTTCTCTGCAAAAAACTTAGACCACTCGCTTTCTGAAAAGGTGAACACGTTCAATTGTTCCAGCTGCCGGCGGAGATTTGTGACAATCTCATTCTCGTCTTTGATTTTCAGATATTCATATCCCTGCTCCGTTAGCTGGCGTATAAACTCACGCTCAAGCTCCCCCTCGGACTGATAGGCGCCCGGGCGGGTTGTTGCAGGTACATATTCGGCGACAACCGTGCTTTCACTGGTTGAAGCTACGATATGATATGAACTCATAACATCTTCCCCCTGTCTGCCGGCAGGCAGGCTTAAATATAATATCTATATAGCTTTTGCTTTAAACGTCAGCAGCTTGTCCCGGTAATACTCATATTGCTTGCGCCGGGCCTCGATTTCGGCGGGCAGGCCACTGGTCAGGTCGTTGCAAAGGGCATCGAAGCGGTCAAGGATTGCTACGATGCGTGCTTGTTCTTCGAGCGGTGGAAGCGGGATAGTTATTTCTTTAAGAGATGGAACACTTGAATGCACTACTTTGCTTTTAACCTTACCTTTACTCTTCTGGGCTTGAGCGTCTAAAGTCGATAAAGCGTATGAAATGTATTTGGGATTCTGTTTATGCTTCATTACAACTATATCGCCGCCAACAAAACACTTATCGGGTCCTAAATATGCGCATGATTTTGCGATTTCTTCAACGCTCTCGCCAGTTATAGCAAACAAAATATCTCCATGTTCAAAGGTCTTTGTTCCAGACTTGGTATGGGATACACAAGTTTTAAACCAAATGCCATATGTTGTATATATTTCGCCATAACGAACACAAGGAACTCCGTCATCAGTTACTTCCGCGCGTGTTATTCCTGCACCACGATACATATCTTTTGCAATTTCTCCAAGAGTTAACCTCTGTACGTCGGGTAATGATAGCAACTCGTCCCTATAATACTCATATTGCTTTTTTCTCGCGGTGAGCTCCGCGGTGAGCTCCGCGGTGAGCTCCGTAAAATTGTCCAGTATACGGACTATTTCGTGTTGAACGGGAAGGGGTGGGAGAGGTAGCTTGATGGATTTTACTATATCTGCATTAAGATTTGAGACCGTTCCATTAGATGCTCGTTGCGCCATTGTTCGTTGAATGATATTTGAACCAAGCAAGTGGAATAAAAAATCAGGAGTAAAATTATCATAATAATCGCTAATTGCTAACCATCCATCGTGAATGCAACCCTCAATTCTTAAAATGTATGGACGGCCAAAACTCATCGAGTTTGACAAGATAAAATCGCCCGGCTTAACCAGCCTTGATTTTGACACGCCACTTGCAATGATTTTTTCTTTGGTTGATGTAATATATTTATCACCCGGTACAACGTCGCCAATTTTTATCCAATTCACTCCATCGGGGTCACTA
>JAAYQC010000123.1 GCA_012519515.1 Bacteroidales bacterium
ACCGCGCATGATTGAAAATTATATTCATTACGTGTTTGTGTTTGAATTCAATCATGTGGGTTTCATTAGAAAATTCTAATAAAACTTTGAAAAAGTTACATTATTAGTTAACTTTGTATAATGGAGCAACAGCGGAAAATAATCTTTTTCCGGACCTATTTCGAGGATTTTGTTAACTCTTTATCCACAGGAGTCCGCGAAAAAATTGCTTATGTGTTGTTCACGATAACCGTATCGCCCCGGATACCTTCAAAATTCTTTGAACATTTAACCGGGACAGACGGCTTGTATGTAATAAGAGTTGAATATGAAAGTAATATCTATCGAATTTTCTGCTGCTTTGATCATGGGATGCTTGTTGTTCTTTTTAATGGATTTCAAAAGAAAACCCGGAAGACTCCACGATCCGAGATCGATAAGGCTCTGAAAATTAAAGAGGAATATTTCAAATCAAAGAGGGAAGGAATAGAAAAATGAAAAAGGGAAAGGACATAACAACATTTGAAGAATATCTTGATAAAACTTATGGTAAAGTTGGTACTAAGGAAAGAGCTGACTTTGACATAAAAGCAAAGTCATTCGCCATAGGAGAAATAATCAGGGAAGAACGGAAACAAGCTAAAATGACTCAGGAGGAACTAGCCAGGCGCACCGGTACCCGAAAGAGCTTCATCTCGAGGATAGAAAACGGACATTCCGACATTCAGTTATCTACTCTTTACAGATTAATTGAACAGGGACTTGGGAAAAAAATGCACATTTCAATCCAGTGACAGATTTTTAAATCCGGCAAGACCGCAAGACTAAAAGCACAGAGCACAGGGCACAGGGCTCAGGGCAAAAACGACCGCAAGACCGCAGGACCGCAAGACTAAAAGCACAGAGCACAGGGCCAGGTCTTGCAGGCTGAGGAGTGAAACGACGAAGTCCCGCTCCGCGGGATCTTACAGGTCGTGCAAGTCATGCAAGTCTTTTACCATGGGGCTTTCGCGAACGATAGTAACTTTCAGCTTTTAAAAACTCACGAATTTTTATCGTGAAAAACGACACAAGACGCAAGGTCATAGGAAGAACGCCGCATGCCGCTAGCCGCATGCCGCCCGCCGCAAGACGAGAAGCACAGAGCACAGGGCACAGAGCACAGAGCACAGGGCTCAGGGCACAGAGCACAGGGCAAAAACGACTGCAAGACAGCAAGACCGCACGACCGCAAGACCGCACGACTATAATATCACAGAGAGAAACTTAATTCTGAAATTATAGTCACCGGTTTTATTCGCTGTGAATGTAACTGCAAGTATATTATCAGCTTCCTTTATTGAGGAACATTTAGCGCCAATACACTCTGCTTTTGTCAATGAATAGTTATTTGGCAGACGTAATCGCATGGTTAGCGGGAATGAACCGATAAGCCGGATTTTACCAATCAAGGTCATCGTGTCGTTTATCCATTCATATTCTTTCAATTCCATAGCATTTTGGGATACATGACGGTCGCTGCTGATCCATTGTGGAACTGTTTTTACTTTGTGTACTGCCAGTAACCTTACACTATGAGCAGGAACATCCATGGCGAAATTATCTTTCATTGTTGAGAAGCTCTTCTGTGTCCAGAACTCATAAACTGCATATTCTAAGTCCGAATCAATACCTAATTCCCCGGTTGTAAAGGAAATTGATTTAGTTTCGTCCTCCCAATTGAAAAGTGCCACAACATTATAATCGTCCAGCAGATCATTCTGCACTCGCAGATTCCAGACTGGCAACATGGAAAAATAAGGATACAAACTTACAGGGCGAACATCAGCAACCGGTAAGGTCTGTTGTAACATCTTCATACGTTCTTCTGATAAACCGGCCAGTTTATCGCCAAAGAAAGTTAATTGTCCCGGCAAGGCAACTATTGTTGCTGAAACCCGGGCTTCTTCCAGCGGAAGGTCATGCACCAGCAGGGTATCCGGATCGTTCACCATTACAATATTGTGGGTGAAGACCTGGTTGATCGTGCATCTTCCCTGATTTAAAACGTTAGCCCATTTTACCGGCTGGTTGGGATGAACTATGTCTGCCCCGATACGGGAAGCATCGGCATAAAGGGGTTCCGGGCCGGAAGTATGTCCCTGACAGGCCAAAAATACCCGGTCGTCGCCAATACCTTCACGGAAAGCTTTAATGCATAATTCAAACGGGTTCGGGCAGGAGGGATCATGAAAACAAGCCCGGACTTCAGGACTCTCATAAAGATGTGCACAGTAACCATGGTTTCTCCCCGACATGCCGTCAATCTTAAAAAACTCGTATCCCCATTCGCGCGAGGCCGTTTTATGAATATTTTTTAAATGTTCACGGGCTTCAGCAACAGTGGGATCGAGCGTATAACGACCATTCCAGCAGGAAATAGGTTTACCATCCTTATCGTGTAAAAACCAGTTTTTGTGTGCATCGTAAAACTCCTTGTTGCCGGTACCGAAAGGTGCAGTCCAGAGTCCGGGGCGAAATCCCAGTGCCCGGATATCATCTGCCAGTTGTTTCATCCCCTTTGGGAACTTATTCTTATCCACTTCAAGGTTCATATTGTAGAAATCGCTGACAGGCAAATGAGGGGAATTTCCCTGCCAGGATTCGATAGACCAAAATTCACAGCCAAAGGGCTGCAAATATTTTTGTCCGATCCTTGCTTCAGCCAGATTATCATCAGCCGTGGCTTTATCGAAATAGGTATTCCACGACATCCATCCGGTTGGAACCTTCGGGCACCGCGTACGGTCTATGGGATGGTAATAAGGAACATACCTGTTTTTATAATAGTTCAGGTCAAGGTTGAATGTGAAAACCTCTTCGGCTGATTCACAAATCTGCCCCGACATAACAAATGAATACGAACCGGCACCCAATGTTTCAAGGCGCGAATTTGCCGCATCCAATCGCAGCGCTATATCACATTGGGGAGCAAAAAGTGAATCGTTCAGCAGCGAATCTGTTGAACCACAACTCAACGACAATACGCGTTCTCCAACCCTCGCCTTTGTACGGCAAGCAAAACTATCCGGCAGAAAAGTTATCCTGCCCGTGTAGCTTAATTCTCCTTTATATGCTTGCGCGGTGCGGTGATAATAAAACAGTTGTATCTGGTTGCAATTTTGATTGAAAACGATATACCCCTGAACATTGTTTTGTATATCTATTAAAGCATAGCGGTTGGATTGTCCATCGCGCGAGTTTGAAACCATCCACTTTGTTGAATCAGAAACAAAGCTCAGTTGTCCTTTGACCAATACCGAACCGTTTGATAATAACAACTCCGATGAAGATTCATCAAACGAAACATCCCATCCGGAAAAAGACTCTTGATTCGCGGTTGGTTCAAAACCTGATTCCTCTTTTCCCGGATTAATGCCGGAATTGTTCTGTGCACCCAATACGGTTAACCCTCCAACGGAAGAGAAAGCAGCCGACCCTAAAGCTGCCTTTTTTAAGAAATTTGTTCTTGTTGTCATGCAAATAGGTTTATACTTGATTTTAAGTTAAATAATGTCAGGTATGTTTATCCATTAACAATTTTAATTTGTCCCAAAGCAATATATACGATTTGGGATATTAATCTTCATCAGGTTTTAAAATTATTTTCGGGAAGTTCTTTTCATCAGGGCTGCCGGCTATTGCAATAACTCCGAAAAAATTCTTGCAGGCTTGTCTCGTCCCGTGCCTTATGTCTTTTATCTATCTTTGCCTCATGGCAGCGATCCTGAACAATATTGCAGTAAAACTGCTTTCCCTTCCGGTTCATTTTTACCGGCGTGCCATATCGCCGTTGCTGAGGCCGTCGTGCCGCCATGTGCCATCTTGTTCACAGTATGCCCTTGATGCTTTGCGGATTCACGGACCGCTTACGGGTTTACTGATGGCAACGGGCAGGATACTGCGATGCCGGCCCGGGGGGACTCACGGATATGATCCTGTTCCCAGGTTCAGATTTAAAAAATACAGGCCCTTGAGTCTTTATAGAAAATGTAACCGTTTGAAGCATTGATGGTTCAGTCCATAAAACGAATAGCTCAGGGCTCAGGGCACAGGGCACAGAGCACAGAGCACAGAGCACAGAGCACAGGGCACGGGGTTGCTAGACGAAGGGACTGCAAGACTGCAAGACCGCAGGACTGCAAGACAAGAAGCTCAGAGCACAGGGCTCAGGGCACAGGATTGCTCGACGAAAGGACCGCAAGACTGCAAGACCGCAGGACTGCACGACTATTAAAAGTTCAAATCCTCCCTCAGCTTTTGATATCCGGTTCTGCTTACCGGCAGCTTGTCGCCCGACTGAAGAATTGCTATATACTTGTCTTTTCCGTAAGGTTCGATCCGCTTAATCTCCTCAACCCTTACTATATATGAGCGGTGGATCCTTGCGAAATCCGATTTCGGGAGTTTGTCCTCAAAGAATTTCATGGTCTGTTGTTTGAGGGCTTTGCCGTTGACATGGTGGATCATTACGTAATCGTCCTGTGCCTCAACGAACCTGATCTGCTCTACCGGTATTAGGTTAATTGCATTTCGCTTGCGGACTACGACTCTGTTTACAGGAGCTGCGTTGTCGGGTTACT
>JAAYQC010000124.1 GCA_012519515.1 Bacteroidales bacterium
CAAATATTCTTAAGGTACCTTCGGAAATGAATACCGAAATATCCATTCTTGCTTTAATTGTTTTTACATATTTCTGCATTTCATTCGTGCTTAAGATTATTAACACGATTCTTCTTGCTGATCAGCAGCCAGCAAAAAGTTCATTAATTGACCTACTAGGCCAGATAATTTCCCTTATTTTTATCATGATTCTTGTAAAAACAACACAAGGATCGCTGGTGAAGCTAGGTATTGCTCTTTGTTTATCACCTCTGATTGTCCTCATTGCTGCCAATATTATATTGTTTGGAGGTCCTTATAGGGAATTCCGTCCTAAACTGTCATGTGTTAATTTTACTTATGCAAAGGATCTTTTCAATCTTGGATTAGTGTTTTTTTTGATACAATTTGCAAGTATCATTCAGTTCCAAACAGCAAATATCATTATTGCAAGGAACTTCAGTACAGAGGATGTAACTGCTTATAATATTGTTTATAAGTATTTTGGAGTTCTTAACATGCTGTTCGTGATTTTTATAACACCTTTTTGGTCAGCTTCAACCGAAGCTTATCAGAAAAAAGATATTGCATGGATTAGGAATGGGATTAAGCGCTATAATCAAGCTAATCTTTTATTTGTGGCCTGCGGTGTTTTAATGCTGATCTTATCAGGTCCGGTTTATGATCTTTGGTTAGGCAAAGGAAAAGTGATTATTCCATTCTCACTCTCATTTTGGGGATTTATGTATTTTAATGTTCTTATCTTCGGAGGCAAGTATGTCAATTTTCTTAACGGAATAAGTGCATTGCGGATTCAGTTTATCTCAAGTCTGATAAGTCCGTTCATTTATATTATTCTTGCAATGACTCTGATCAGATATTTTAAACTTGGACCAAATTCTTTGTTCATTGCTTCAATTATTGCAAATTTCAATGCATTTATCCTTGCACCTATTCAATACAACCAAATTATTGTCAAGAAATCAAAGAAACCAATCTGGTATAAATAGAAGATATTCATTATATTCATTATGACAAAGGTTGTTCATATTCAGAAATCAATTTTGTCTACTGGCAGAGCGCCCTTACGACTCCACAATGCTTTCTTAGAACATGGTATCGATTCGAAGATACTTTCGATGGATTTTGATGTTAATCTAACTGACAGAATAAAACAAACTTCACGGGGTTCAAGAATAATTGCCAGAGTCGATCAGTTTTTTCAGTCGGTTCTCACAAGAAAAATAGATTCGAAGTATGGTTTATATTCGTTTTTGTTTTTCGGAACAGATATTTCGAAAACTGAATTGATAAAACAAGCAGATATTATTTATGTACACTGGGTTCAGGGAGGATTCCTTAATCTATCTTCTTACAGGTGTCTTGCAAAACTTGGAAAACCAGTTGTTATTGTTATGCATGATATGTGGACAATAACCGGAGGATGTCATCATAGCTTCGATTGTAAAAAATATACAATTGAATGTTCTGACTGTCCGATGTTTAGTGGTAGGCAGATTTTTAACTGGCCTTTGCACGAGTTTCGTATGAAAAGGCGAATGTATTCCGAATTCTCAAATTTCTATTTTGTCTCTCCAAGCAAATGGCTTTATTCTTGTGCAAAGGAGTCAAAATTAACTAAAGATAAACCAGTGTACCACATTCCAAATATTCTGGATACAAGAGTTTTTAAATCGGTTGACAAAAGATTTGCAAGAAAGGTTCTGGGTCTACCTGAAGAAGGCATTATCGTTTCGTTTGGGGCTTTTTTTCTTTCAAGTGCCTATAAAGGGTGGCTGGAACTCTCTAGGGCTTTGCAGAAATTAAAAAAGTTATGGCCACAAGAGAATATTACCGTTCTGGTGTTTGGTGGTGGCTTCAATAGTAAGATAGCGGAACAGATTCCTTTTACTACTCGATTTATGGGATTCTTAAAGGATGAATATTCAACGGTGTTAATCTATAACTCAACAGATGTTTTCGTTACTCCATCATTAGCTGACAATTTTCCTACTACAGTACTGGAAAGTTTAGCATGCGGTACCTCGGTTGTAGGATTTAATATCGGTGGAATACCTGATATGATTCAGCATAAAGAAAATGGCTATCTTGCAGAGTATAAAAATGCAGATGACCTTGCCGCTGGTATAAAATATTGTATTGAAAATAATGTTAAAGGTAAGCTACATCAGGATTTTCAGGCAAGCAGATTGATTAAAAAACACTTAGACTTGTTTAGAGATATAACATAATAGATTATTCAGGGAGGCATGGTAAGTAGTTGGCACAACGAAATAAAGAATGGAACAGATCCTACAAGGGAAATTATGGTAAAGCTTTTGTGGATAGGTTTTATTATATATACTCTGGGGTATGTGACTTCTACAGCAGAGGCTATTAGCTATGTGGCGGGAAATTTCATTCAGGTGATTGGTCTAATGTGCTTCGTTCCATCTTTTGTATATTTGCTTTCCTGGAAATTGGAAAACAAATATCTATCAGTACTATTACTGATTTACATCTTGTGGATAATTGTAATACTCTTGCGAGGCATTAAGTTTGATTACGACACAATTAAGCAGCTGTTGTTTGACCCGGATGGAGGCATTTTCTTGTATCTGATTCCCTTGTTTCTTTTGATTCCTTTGACTCCTTCATTTTTGAAGAAAGTATTCTTTGTCATTTTAGTGTTGGGTGTTATTTATGTGATCTATGATATTGTTTTTATTAAAAATCTTATTTATGCAGGTGATAACATGCGAAGTCAGGCTATAATTGAGCGGTTTACTCAGTTTCTTAGTCTGCCATGTGGATACCTGATTATTACTAGTATATATCATCGGAAAAAGATAAGCTTGTTTGCTCTTTTTGTAATGGCTTTAACATTTCTCTTAGCAGTTATTAGAGCGCGAAGAGGACTTATGTTCATGTCATTGAGCATGATGATAGTTGCCATGGTGTTTTATCAGATAAACAATAAAGCTAAGGTTGTAAATATTGTGCTATCGTTCTTTTTTGTTTTAATTGTTGCCTTTGGTTCCATAAAGCTTTATGAAAACAATAGCAAAACTACTTTTAGTCTTATTACAGAAAGAATTGGACAGCAAACAAGAAAAGAAGTCGAGCATTATTTTTACCGTGACCTGACTACGAAGGATTGGATAATCGGAAAAGGTTTTAATGGCAAGTACTTTTGCCCTGGAGTTAATGAAGGCCCGGGGCGCATAAGCATTTACAGAACAGTTATCGAAACGGGATATCTGCAAATTATTCTTAATGGAGGATTAATCAGCCTTATCATTATGCTTCTTATAGTAATCCCTTCAATTATAAAAGGTATTTTCTATTCAAAAAATACTCTTGCGAAGGCTGTCGGTTGCTGGATTTTTTTATTCTTATTATACATGTATCCTGGTTCAATGACTGTCTTCTCTCTCTATTACATCCTTGTCTGGATTTCAGTAGGAATATGTTATTCTAAGACTTTATTGAACCTAACAGATGAGGAAATTGCCAAAGAATTATTAAGTAGAGATAAAATTGTCCAACGTTCAGGCTTTTAGGTTTACTGGAAGATCTCCCTAATAATTATAATTTCTGTTTAAATAATATGTCTTTACCAAGGATTCTAATTTTCGGACAACCGTTCAATAACTTCTCCGGAGGTGGTATTACTTTAACTAACCTTTTCAGAGGTTGGGAAAGAAATAAAATAGTGGTAGCTTATAAGGGGCACGGACTAATAAATGTTACAACTGATGTCTGTAACACATATTATCAGCTTGGCAGAGACGAACATAAGTGGATATTCCCTCTTAATTTAATTCAGAGGAAGTTCATTTCCGGTTTGAGGTCATATGAAAAATCTACAAAACTTGAGTTCAATACGATTCAGAAGGGGCTGAGATATAGATTGGTTAATAACTTCTTTTACCCGGTTTTAAAATGGCTCGGTTTCTTTCATTTTGCAGTCAGGCTTGAAATGTCAGAGAAGTTTAAAAATTGGCTCCATGAATATTCACCAGAGATTATTTATCTTCAGGTTGCTACCAGAGATGAAATAAATTTCGCCATAGAACTTATTGAATATCTTAATGTACCTGCTGCAATACATATGATGGATGACTGGCCTTCAACGATCAGCACCACTGGACTATTCAAAAGATATTGGTCATCAAAGATTGACAACGAATTCAAATCACTTCTTGATCTGGTAAAGCTTCACCTGGGTATAAGTGATGCAATGGCAATTGAATATGAGTCACGATATAAAAAAAGATTCTTTACTTTCCATAATCCAATTAATACTGAAAACTGGCTGAAGCATACTAAGACAGAATTCACTATTAATAAGGAAAAAATTAAAATTCTATACTCTGGCAGAATAGGAGATAACGGAATATCTGAATCATTGTTTGAGGTTGCTGGAGCAATAGATGCATTAAACGAAAGTAAAGAATATAAGATTACTTTACACATTCAGACCCCTTCTAAAATGAAACAGATTTTGAATAGATTGGGAAGTTATAAATGTGTTGTTTTTAATCCTTTTGTTGAATATAGACTCTTACCTGAGGTTTTTGCCCAGTCTGATATCTTATTGCTTGCAAATGATTTCAGTCTAAAGGGAATAAGATATTTAAAATACTCAATGCCAACCAAAGCAAGTGAGTACATGATTTCAGGCACTCCTGTTTTGATATATGCTCCGTCGCAGGCTGCTGTTTCGGAATTCTTTCGTTTAAATGAATGTGGTTACTGTATAACAACTCAGGGGCGTAATGAAATAATTGCAGCTATCAGGAGTTTGATTGAAGATGAGTCGCTAAGAAGAATGATTAGCCAAAATGCTGTATCTCTGGCCAAGGAAAGATTTGATGCGGTCAAAGTCAGCACAGAATTCCAAAAAATGCTAATTAATTTACAATAATCACTGAAGATATGTTCAAAGATAAAGTCCTTCTGATAACCGGTGGTACGGGTTCTTTTGGGAATGCTGTGCTAAAAAGATTTTTGAATTCAAATATCCGTGAAATAAGGATATTTAGCCGTGATGAGAAAAAGCAAGACGATATGCGTCAGCTTTATTTGAATGATAAAATCAAGTATTATTTGGGTGATGTGAGAAACTACGGAAGTGTAAATGGCGCCATGAAAGGAGTTGATTTTGTTTTTCATGCAGCGGCTCTTAAGCAGGTACCTTCCTGTGAGTTTTTTCCTGTAGAAGCAGTTAAAACTAATGTTTTGGGCTGTGAGAATGTTTTGAATTCAGCTCTCGAAAACAAGGTTAAGAAGGTAATAGTATTAAGCACGGATAAGGCAGTTTATCCGATAAATGCCATGGGCATGTCAAAAGCCCTCAGTGAAAAGGTGATGATTGCAAAGTCAAGGAACTTAATCAATACAGATATTGTTTTTTGCGGAACCCGGTATGGAAATGTTATGGCCTCAAGAGGATCAGTTATTCCTTTGTTTGTCGACCAGATTAAGAAAAGACTCCCGTTGACAATTACCGATCCAGATATGACAAGGTTCATGATGACGCTGGATGGAGCTGTGGATCTGGTAATTTTCGCTTTTAAAAATGGAAAACCTGGTGATATTTTTGTTCAGAAAGCTCCTGCAGTTACAATTGAAATACTTGCCAAAGCATTACTTGAACTCTATAAATCTGATAGTCAGATAAGGATAATTGGGACAAGACATGGAGAAAAGCTTTATGAGACACTGGTAAACCGTGAAGAGATGGCAAAATCAATTGATCTCGGTAATTATTATAGAATTCCTGCAGATACACGTGATCTAAACTATAATAAATACTTTAAAGAAGGGCAGACAGAAATCTCAAAAACGGGAGAGTATACCTCTCATAACACTAAGAGGATGAATATTGAAGAAATAAAAGCATTGCTTCTAGAACTGGATGAAATAAGAGAAGATGTTGAAAGATGATGATAAAATGTTGCCAGGCGGGGGGTGTATGGATAAATCAATAAAGATAATCCTTATTACTTCCGCAAACTTCCCAAGAGGTTCGGCAGCTGCTAATTTTCTAAACCTTTTTTGCAAAGGTGTTGCATTCTCAGGTGGCCAGATCGAGGTTTTTCTTCTAAAAGGATATTTTCTTGCAGAAAAAAAAACCAATGATTCAAGAAGTAATTTAACTGATTATGGGGTTAAGTATACATATTTAGGCCGTATTAACCGTTCTTCATACAAAATCATTAAGATTTTAAGCGACATTAAGGCTTTCTTTTCACTTTTCTATCTGCTTCTTTCTGATTGCAGGAATCGTAAGAGGACGACTATTTTTACTTACAATAACGAAATTCAGAATAGTTTTCTAATAAATATTTACTGCAGGATTACTGGCACAAAATTAATAACATTTGTTCCTGAGTTCTATGATATTTCTGAATTTGCCGGGGGGTTGCTAACGAAGATGCGCTGGTATGGGTTTCTTTTAACTTTTAACTACTTAAACCGGTTGGCTGATAAGTTAATTGTCTTTAGTTCTTATATACGAGATAGATACCTTGAGAAAGGTTTCCCCAAAGAAATGATAATGGTACAACCAAACTTAACCGATTTTGATTTTTGGCAGAATGAGTCAGAAAAAGTTGAGTTTACTTTAGGATATTGTGGCACACCTTACAAGAAGGATGGTCTTGAGGACCTTTTAAATGCTGTAAGCATTCAAAATAATAAGGGATGTAAAATAAATCTTCTTATTATTGGGGATGTAGTGAATGAAAAATCAATTATACCTGTTTTACAAGAATATTGCGAGAAACTAGGCATTCTGGAGTGTGTTACATTTACTGGTCTGATTTCTGTTGAGGAGGTAAAAGACTGGCTTGGAAAATGTAAAGTTCTGGTAATAACAAGACCATTAACTGTCCAAACAATGGCCGGATTCCCAACTAAGATTGGAGAGTATTTTGCTTGCCGCAAAATTGTGCTCTCAACCAAAATAGGTGATATAGGGATTTATTTTAACGATAAGGAAGAGATTGTTTTTGCTGAACCAGGGAATCCAGATTCGATATCCAAGGAAATCGACTGGATACTTGAAAATCCTGTTATGTGTTCCAAAATCGCATTGAATGGGTATGAAAAAGCGAAAACTCTTCTTGATTATAAAGTTAAGGTTCCTGAAATTCTGAGTTTTACCGGATGTAATAAATAATTCATAAGTCCTTACTTCCTATGAACAGAAAGATTTTAAGTGTGGGCCATATGGAGTTCCCATTAGGACAGGCTCAGGTTCAGCGACAACTTTTGATGGCTAAAGCGATTACTCTGGGAGGAAGAGATGTGACAGTGCTCTGTCGATATGGAATTTATAACCAGTCAGATGATTTAAGCCCTGAAGGAATTTTTGAAGGAATTCATTACATTTATTGCTCCGGAACAACAGTGAGATCTAAAAGTATTCTTAAAAGAAATTTTTTAAAGTTCAAAGGCCTGTTTAATGAATTCAGATACTATAAAAAGTATAATCGAAGTAATCAGTTGGAAGGGGTTATTGTAAGTACAAATAGATTTTATAACATTCTTTATTACTTTTTTTTGGGTAAAATTTTTAAAGTGCCAACTGTTGTTGATAATGTTGAGTACTGGAGTTCAATTAAATTAGCCAGAGGCTTTAAACGGTTTGATAAGATTTTGTATGATAAACACTATTTTCGGTTTGCTGATAAAATAATATGTATCAGTGATTTTCTTATATCCAAAATTCCGAACAGAATTAAGCACAAAATAGTCAAAATTCCAGTAATAACAGATTTTGATATATTTCAGCAAATGAAAAACAAGGAAAGGATGTTGAAAGAAAACTATTTCCTTTTTTGTGGGTCAGAAAACTATTTTGACATAATTGAATTTGTTATAAGGGCTTTTGAAAAAAGTGCAGATAGAACTAATATGTTACTGGTTTTGGTCACAAGAAAAACAGAAAAACTCAAATCAAGGCTAAGGAGTAGCCCTTTTGAACGGAGGATAATGGTTTTTGAAAGAATCCCTTACGTGAATCTCATAAACCTTTATTGTAACAGTGAAGCTTTAATAATACCCATGAGGAATACCGATCAGGACAAAGCCAGATTCCCCCACAAAATAGGTGAATATTGCGCTTCAGGGAAACCAATTATAACCAATCCTGTAGGTGAAGTTCTGAATTATTTTAATGCCTCAAATGCTTTGTTATGTGAATCATACGATGTTAACGCATATTCTAGGCAGATGATAGCCGTCGCAAATCATGAAGTAGACTCCAATTTGATTTCGCAGAATAGTTATAATACAGGTTTACGGAATTTTAATTATAGATCATATACAGAGACTTTGATTAATCTATTTTAATAATGAAAATCATCCAGGTTATTTATTCACTTGTGCCAGGAGGAGCAGAACGTTTTGTAGTTGACCTTTCAAATGAACTTGCACGTGATAATAAAGTTCTTTTGTATACATTAAGGGATGATTCCATTAATGATCATGCCTTTTATCTGGATAGCCTGAATAAACAAATTGAATATTTTAATCTTAAAATTAAACCAGGTTTTAAGCCTTATCTCATATGGCTGTTTTATAAGATTTTGAGAAAACATAAGCCTGATGTGGTGCATTGCCACCTGAACCTGGTCAATTACTTTTTCTTCTCGGCTTTGATTTTAAGAAAGAAGATCAAATTCCTCTATACTGTTCATAATCCACCATCAACTGAAGTCCAGTCTGAGGTTGAAAGACAAATTAGAAGATTTTTCTTCAAACATAAACTTTTTGTCCCGGTAGCAATTTCAGATGAGACAAAGAAATCATGCCAGGAGTTTTACAAATTATCTGAAATTGATGTAATATATAACGGGAGAAGAGATGAAGGGCCATCAGGAAAAACTGAAGAAGTAAAACACGAAATCGAATTACTCAAGAGAACAAAGAAAACTCTTGTTTTTTGTCATCTTTCGCGTTATGACAAGATTCAGAAGAATCAGATCATGTTAATCCGGGTTTTTAACAGGCTTATGGAAGAGGGATATGATGTTACTCTTCTGGTAATTGGAAGCGGATTTGAAGAAGCCTCTCAATTGAAGAATGAAGCTAAAAGTCATATTCATTTTCTTGGAGTTAAATCTAATGTCAATGATTACCTTTTAATTTCAGATGCTTTTTGTTTGAGCTCAAGTTTTGAGGGAATGCCAATTTCTCTTTTGGAGGCTTTTGCTTGCGGGTGTATTCCCGTTTGTACTCCGGTTGGTGGTATCGTTGACCTTGTTAAAAATGGAGTAACCGGATTTGTATCCAAATCAATTGGAGAGGATGATTATTACAATTCTTTACTACAGTTTATTAAGGAACACAAAAACATCAACAGGGAAAATCTTAAAAAGATTTTTTATAATAATTACAGCATTGAGCATTGCACTAAGCAATACATTGACTTATTCAAGATATGAGAATTTTAATCGCAAATAAATATTACTATCCCAGGGGCGGAAGTGAGATATACACTATTGAACTTGAGCAATTGCTTTCAAAAAATGGGCACGAAGTTGCTGTTTTTGCCATGCAGCATCAGGCTAATATTCACAATGATTATGAATCTTTTTTCCCCTCTGAGATGGATGTTAATAAACGAGACATCAGAAGCTTGTTAAAGTCATTGATCAGACCCTTCGGCTCCAGGGAGGTAAGGAGAAATTTCAAGGATTTTATCAGGACTTTTAAGCCGCAGGTGGTTCATTTGAATAATATTCATTCCCAGTTATCGCCTGCCTTGGCTATAATTGCACGTAAGGAAAAGGTGCCTGTAGTCTGGACTCTGCATGATCATAAGCTGCTTTGTCCCCGCTACGATTGTATTAGGGATGACAAACCGTGCGAATTGTGCTTTGACAATAGATTCAATGTAATTCGGTACAGATGCATGAAGAATAGCCTTCTTGCAAGTTGTCTCGCATATTTTGAAGCAATTTTTTGGAATAAAAAGCTACTTGACAAGATCACGGATGTATTTATCACTCCAAGTCTTTTCCTTATGAATAATATGGCTAAGGGAGAATATGATCAAAAGAAGATGAAAGTTATCCCCAACTTTATTCCGGATTCGAAATTGTCTGAAATTGGTAGTGTTAAGGATAACTATTATTGTTATGTTGGTCGTCTTTCAAAAGAAAAAGGAGTTGAGACTTTACTTAAAGCTGCCGCCCACTTGCCTCATTTTAGATTAATTGTAGTTGGTACCGGGCCCTTGGAATTTCAACTGAAAGAGAAATATGCCATGGAGAATATTAAGTTTGTTGGATTTCAAAAATGGCAGGACCTTAAATCCATTCTAGGTCAGGCCAAGTTTTTGACAATCCCTTCTGAATGCTATGAAAACAATCCTTTAAGCGTAATAGAATCTCTGTGTCTTGGCACCCCAGTATTAGGAGCCAGAATAGGAGGTATTCCTGAACTGATTAATGAAGGTATTAACGGTTATACTTTTACAAGCGGAGATCAGAAAGATCTTATCTCAAAAATCACATTAATGCATGATGGGGGGCAAAAATTTAATTATCAAAGTATTGCACAGCAAGCAAAGGAGAAGTTCTGTTCTGAATCATATTACCGTCAGGTTTTAAACATTTATAAAAATCTTCATGTTATTTAAGATTAGTAACGCAATTATTAAAATTATGCTGATATAAATTTTGAGCGGAAATTAACAGTGGATCAAGTTATGGGATAATCGAAACCGGTCGATATCAGAAGAATAATCTGAATAGTTGGGAACGATCGGAGTTAAATACTTAAATGTTTTAGTTCATTGTAGGTTATCCAAATAATTGTTTCTGTCTTTTGACGTTAACTTATAAGAAGCAGATACCGAGTCTGAGTAGAATGTTCAGTCGTATCGACATTCTTCTGTAAACAAAATACAACACCAACAGTTCTGTAAAATGAAACAAAATAGACATCTAACTTATCAAAGAATAATATAATAATAAATCTACTAATATGGGATCTAGAAGAGAGGTGCCATTACCTACAGATGTGTCAATTATAACTACTTATCGATGCCAGATGCGATGCAAAATGTGCAACATCTGGAAATACCCTACGGAAGAAAGCAAGGAAATAAAACCTGATGTTCTTGAAAAACTGCCCTCTTTGAAATTTATTAATGTAACTGGTGGTGAACCTTTCCAACGTCGCGATATAGAAGACATAATCAAAGTTCTTTTCACGAAAGCTCCCCGGGTTGTAATCTCCACATCAGGCTGGCACTATGACAGAATAATAAAATTGGCTGAGAAATATCCTAAGATTGGGATAAGGGTAAGCATAGAAGGTTTGTCTCAAAGAAACGATGAACTGCGTGGCAGAATAGGCGGATTTGATAGTGGACTTAAAGTCCTGCTAAAGCTTCGATCAATGGGAATAAAAGATATTGGATTTGGGATAACAGTGTCAAATTATAATTCTAATGACATGTTATGGTTGTATAGGCTTGCAAGAGAAATGAAATTGGAATTCGCTACAGCCACTTTCCATAATTCTTTTTACTTCCACAAGGAAGATAATAAAATAACCAATAAAGATATTGTTATACAGGATTTCGAGATGTTAATCAATAATCTGCTCCAAGAGAATAATCCTAAAAGCTGGGCAAGAGCTTTCTTTAATCTTGGACTTATTAATTACATTAGAGGTCAAAAGAGAATGCTGCCCTGTGAAGCAGGGCTTGCCAACTTTTTTATAGAACCATATGGAGATGTCTATCCATGTAATGGTCTTGAAGACGGAATTTGGAAGGAAAGTATGGGAAATATTAACGAGTATCAGACTTTCGAAGAGCTTTGGTATAGTGAACAAGCTCAAAAGGTAAGGGATATGGTAAGAATATGCCCCAAGAATTGCTGGATGGTGGGCACAGCAGCTCCGGTAATGAAAAAATATATAAAACATCCGGCATCCTGGATGATTAAGAATAAGTTGAATTCACTTCTAGGTAAACAGGTCTGTATTGATAAAATTCCATATTATTATGTTGGTCAGGATGTTTTGCAGGGCGATTTGAATTATTCAAGGATGGAGCCTTATACTGATACAAAAGGAGTAAAGCCTGACCCCGGGTTACCGCTTATAGATGAGTAAACCAGGCAATTAAAGACCTCAGGTTGATTTAATCTAATAGAATTGTCACATTATGAACAAAAAAAGGGTAGGAGTATTTACAATCTTACCGAATCGGGTTTTGTTCTTTTTTTTTAGCAAGCCAATGAAAACTTTTCTCTAGATCAACTTTTAAATATCGGTATTTCATGTGATGATGTCTTTCTCTATTACCTTTTATAACTGTGACAATGATGAAAATTGTGAGATCTTGGTATAAAAGCAGTCCATATTCAGAATATTTTGGGAAAACTGAAAAATCTTTACCCAAGTGGAGTTTTATCGGTTGAGGAACTTAAAGGCTATTTTACAATACATGACAAATTTTATCATGAGAAAAACATTTGGTTAATTTGTTCTGGAAATGTATTTCTCCGTATAATAGTTTTATTAAATCATATCCGGTGGTTAAATACATGATAATTCACGGAATTGGAACCTCGAAAGAATTCTACGACAAAGATGCATATGCCACTGGTGAGTACATATTCTGTACATCCAGAGATGTATCTGGTGATTTTATTGGAAGGGTTACCTATTGTTTTGATAAAGCAGTTTATGATATGGAATCCTTATATTTTCCATTTGACTCTTACAGAATGATAGATGAAAGCTATGATATTCTGATATCAAAAGGAGTCAAAAACGACCTTATTAAATCTGAAGGATATTTCTGAAATGAAAATAATTGTTATAGGGACCAGAGGTATCCCAAACTTTCAGGGTGGAGTTGAAACTCATTGTGAGGAATTATATCCACGAATTGTAAAGCTTGATCATCAGGTCTGCCTTGTTAGGCGAAAATGTTATGTGCCGGAGGGAGATAATCTTACTCATTACAAAGGAGTGCAACTCAAGGATATTGTTACGATCAGGAGTTTGACCACAGAAACGGTATTGCATACTTTTCTTGCTGTTTTATGGGCAAGATTTAAGGGAGCTGACTTGATTCACATTCATGCAGTAGGTCCGGCTTTATTCATCCCTTTAGCCCGATGCCTTGGGATGAAAGTTGTATTCACTCATCACGGTCCTGATTATAACAGAGCCAAATGGGGACCTTTTGCCAAAGCAATCCTTAGGTTAGGGGAAAGATTGGGGGCAACTTTTGCCAACGAAATCATTGTTATTTCAGATGTAATAAAAGATTTGCTTAGAGATAAATATGGGAGGACAAACACTAATCTTATCTTCAATGGTGTTTCTCCTGCGATTTATTCTACAAGAACTGACTATATTGAAAAACTGGGTCTTAAGCCAAGGAAATATGTTTTTACCCTTGGCCGGTTTGTGGAGGAAAAAGGATTTGATTACCTGATGGAGGCTTTTAGCCAATTGAATCAGAGTGAATATTCCCTTGTTGTTGCCGGTGATGCTAATCATGAGAAACCCTATTCAAAACATTTGAAAAAACTAGCCAGATTACATAATGTCATTCTTCCTGGATTTGTTAAGGGTGAGGAGTTGGTCCAGCTCTTCACTCATGCCAGACTATTCGTTCTTCCATCTTTTCATGAAGGATTGCCAATATCACTTCTTGAAGCAATGAGCTTTAAGCTTCCCGTTCTTGTGAGTGATATTCCGGCAAACAAACAGGTTGCTCTTCCGGATAATACTTACTTTGTTACTGGAGATATTTCTTCACTTAAAAATGGGCTTGAAAATATCCTTAATAAGGAATTCTCGCATATCGATTATGATATGAATCCTTACAATTGGAATACAATTGCGCTCCAGACCGAAACCGTGTATAAAAAAGCAATTTCAAAGCAACGAAAATCCCGGTAAATTGATTATCAAGTTTGTTAGAGTAAAATGGAATCAAAAATAAAAATAGCTTTCATTTTAGATAGTTATATTGTTCCCAGATGGAAATATAAGATAATAGAAGACATTATTAATTCGGATTATTCTGTTGTCTCTTTGATTGTATTTAATAATGATGGGTTGTTTAATAGTTCTCAAAGTGCATCTTCTGTTTTTTCTCTGTTAAAACTCTATCAAGTCATTGACAAATCTGTATTTGGCAAAAAAAGCGATTATTCTCAGAATTGTAGTCTGCTTGGGTTGATACAGAATATCCCGACTATCTATGCCAAACCTGTTGTATCATTGAATTTAATTGAATATTCAGTCGATACATGCAAATCCATACAAGAATCTGGTCCTGATGTAATTCTGAAGCTCGGGTATGGGAATCCAATTGGAGATATTGTATCTATTGCCCGGTATGGATTATGGGCATTCACTCTTGACTACTTTGATACCGACAAACTAGGTCATAGCTGGTTTAATCTTGTGTTAAATAAGTCTTTAGTAGCAAATTGCGACCTGGTGCTTGTAGGGGGGGGGAAGACAGAACCAGCCTTGATATCTAGGACGGTCGAAAACATATGTAGCTATTCAGTGCATATTACGCGGGAAAGGTTTTATGCAAGGGCAAGTTTAATGCCTTCCAGGATACTGAAAGCAATGAATGCTAAAGGATATGAATTTATTGAATCCATAAAAAGCAAATTTCCACCTTACGAGAACAGGTTTATTGAAAAATCAACGCAGTTTACTTTAAAGCAGCAGACAGGTTTTATTTGGAAAATTTCATTTCAGATTCTTCAGAAAATTCGAAAGAAGATTATTTATACCGATCCTTTTAATTGGATTCTTTTATTTAAAAGCGAAGCGGAGAGATTCATTAGTACGAAATTTGGTAATTTTATAAAGATAAAGAGTCCGAATGATAAATTCTGGGCAGATCCATTTATTATCCAAAGAGATAACAAGTTTTTTGTTTTTGTAGAGGAATTTATATACAGGAAGAACAAAGGACATATTTCTGTTATTGAACTTGACAGGAATGGAGTGATTAATAATGTTAATGTTATTATTGAGAAGACCTATCATTTGTCTTATCCATTTGTATTTGAGTCAGATGGAATGTTCTATATGATTCCGGAATCATCGGAAAACAAAACAATAGATATTTATAAATGTATTGATTTTCCCGGGCAATGGGCATATCAAAAAACTATTATGCAGGGCTTATCTGCCTTTGACACAACTTTATTTTATTTTAATGGTATATGGTGGATGTTTACTTTAGTAAATGAATTGAAAGACTCAAAAGACGAAAGCCCAGATCTTTTTTTGTTTTATTCAGATAATTTTTTGTCTGATAAATGGACCAGTCATCCATTAAATCCTATTGTATCTGATATCAGATCAGCAAGACCTGCAGGAAAAGTCTTCCTGAATGACGGAAAGATAATTAGACCATCACAGGATTGCTCAGGTCGATACGGAAGAGCTTTTAATTATAATATTATCCATACATTATCTGAGAATGAATATTCAGAATCAGTATCGGAAAAAGTTGAACCTAAATGGGATGTTGACCTGAAAGGAACTCATACCTTTAATTCAGATGGGAAATCAGTTATTATTGATGCATATTCATTCCGATTAAGGTATCCTTTCTCTCTTATTACGAAAAAAAACAATTATAGTCTATATTAACTTTAGTATGGATAGTATAATACAGGCAGATTTATACAGATATGGCAGGCTGACTGGTCGTTCCGGCTTACTTAAAGGGTGGCTAGATCCCGGATTCAGGTATATGTTTCTTTATCGAAAGGTTCAAAAACATAAAAGGTGGACTATCAGGGGTTTGTATTATAGAATCTTGAAGAGAATATTTACCTACCATGGATATCAAATAAACTCTGATGCTTCAATTGCTGGAGGATTTCAGCTCTATCATCGGGGTACTGTCATAATAGGACCAGTTATTATTGGCAAAAATTGTTCTGTATCTCATAATGTAACAATAGGGAGATCATACAGGGGAGGTCAGCTTGGCCGTCCAACAATCGGTGATTTCGTCTGGATAGGCACTGGTGCAGTCGTAGTGGGTAAAATCAGAATAGGGAATGATGTTCTTATTGCACCAAATTGTTTTGTTAATTTTGATGTTCCCGATAACTCTCTTGTTATTGGTAATCCAGGGAAAATAATTCATAAAATCAATCCGACAAAGAATTACATTAAAGATGTATTATTATAGATTGGTAAGAATTATTTACTGATTGTTACTGGAATAAAGATGGATAGGATTTTAACTGCTGATTTGTACCGCTATAATGGATTAAGTGGTTTCAGAGGCTTCATTAAAGGATGGTCAATCCCGGGATTCCGTTTTACTTTTCTATACAGAAAAACAAAACATCATGGGAAAACCTCTTTAAAAGGGATCTTTTACAGGATTCTCAGGAAGTTATTTGCATATAAAGAATTCATTATTAGCCCTGAAGCTGAGATTGGAGAGGGCTTCTATCTTTACCATCGAGGTACGGTTTATATAGGACCTGTTAAGATCGGAAGAAACTGTTGTGTTTCCCATAATGTGACAATTGGGAGAGCCTATAAAGCCGGAAAGTTAGGAAGGCCAGTGATTGGCGATAATGTGTGGATTGGCCCGGGAGCTGTTATTGTTGGAAAAATTACGATTGGAAGCAATGTTTTTATTGCGCCTAATTCAGTTGTTAATACTGATGTACCTGATAATTCAATGGTGGCGGGCTTCCCGGCAAGGTATATTATAAAAGAAAACCCTACAAAGGATTGGATTAATGATATACTTGATTAATACTAGACAAGACATGATAAATCAAAAGATATTGATTACAGGGGCTGCCGGTTTTATAGGCTCCAGTCTTGCCGATGATCTTCTGGCAAAAGGTTTCAGCATCATGGGTATTGACAATTTTGACTCATTCTACACGAGAGATATAAAGGAAACGAACATTTCAAATGCTCTGAAACATAACTTATATTCTTTTCAGGAGGGGGATATACGCGATATGGAATTCCTGAACAGTTGCTTTTCAGGTTTCAGACCTGACATTGTTATTCATCTTGCAGCGAAAGCCGGTGTTAGACCATCCATAAAGAATCCGGCTTCCTATTATGACGTCAATGTCAATGGAACCCTGAATATGCTCGAAGCAATGAGAAAGAACAAGATAGGCCGGATGTTGTTTGCATCTTCATCATCGGTTTACGGAAACAATAAAAAGATCCCCTTTGCTGAGTCGGACAATGTTGATTTTCCGGTTTCTCCTTATGCTGCATCAAAAAAAGCATGTGAACTGCTGTGTCATACATATCATCACCTTTTTGACATGGATATATTCTGTCTGAGGTTTTTCACGGTTTACGGCCCCAGACAAAGACCTGATCTGGCAATCAATAAATTTACCAGGGCCTTGCTGAACGATGAGCCGATAACTTTGTTCGGGGATGGAAGTACTTCACGGGATTACACTCATATCAGTGATATTTTACAGGGAATCGGGCAGGCTATGGAAAATCTTAAAGGATTTGGGATATTCAATCTTGGTGAGTCAAATGCAATATCACTTAAGGAACTGGTTGCCCTGCTTGAAAACAGTACCGGGAAAAAGGCAGATATAAAATATCTTCCAATGCAGGATGGAGACGTGTTACGAACTTTTGCAGATATCTCAAGGGCAAAAAGCGTACTTGGTTATAATCCTGTTGTAAACATAGCCGATGGGATTAGTAATTATGTCGAATGGGTAAGAGTTAATAACAGAAACTTCTGAAGGCATTGAAGTACCATTAACAGGATTAAGATAACAACTTGCGGGATGCTGGGCATAGCAATTTTATGTAAGACCTTATTGAAGGGCGGGGCTGAAAAACAGGCCCTCATACTGGCAAAGTCATTGCAGGAGAAAAATATTGATGTTTGCATTGTAAATTGGTATCAGGATAAGATCGATCCCGAAAACCTGAGGTATATCCGGCAAAATGAGATCAGATATTTTCCCCTCAATGGAGGATTAATCTCAAAGCTTTTCTCACTGAAGCGATTATTGGAAAATGAAAATTCCGGCTATATAGTATCATACCTCACTCTTGCAAATATTGTTGCCGGAATAAGCAAACTGATGGGCAGTGATCTGAAGACAATAGGAGGGATCAGAAACGAGAAACTGCCATACTATAAGTTCGTACTCGAAAGATTCGTTCATAACCATGTGAATGATGTTACCGTCTTTAATAATTATTCAGGTAAGGAAAAGTTTAAAAAGAGAGGTTTTAACCCTGACAAGATACATGTTATCCAGAATGCCATCGAACTTGACAACAGGCAGGCAAAGGAGAATGAAAATCATGGAAATTCCGGAGAATCAGGTAATTCGGGAAATGAGATAAAGATAGTAACTGTAGGGCGATTTGTGAATCAGAAAGATTACCCGACTGCCCTTAAATCATTCAGGCTTCTCAAGGACAAATGCAGTACTACAAAATTAAAGTATATTATAATAGGCTATGGCCCCCTGGAAAGTGAGATAAGATCGCTTGCCAATGAACTTGAAATCACCGGTGAAGTCCAAATAATGATAAACCCTCCGAATATACCGGAGATACTCAGAAGCAGTGACATATTTCTGAGCACATCATTGTTTGAAGGGGTATCAAATGCCATTATGGAGGCGATGGTAGCCGGTTTACCCATAGTGGCAACGGAGGTTGGAGATAATAAATACCTTATCAGGAACAGCTTTAACGGATATCTCGTACCTTGTAAGAACATAGGCCTTGTTGTCCAAAAACTTGTCTATCTCTGTGAATCTGAGGAAAAAAGACTTACCTTTGGAAAGAACAGCCGGCTTATCCTTGAAAGGGATTTCTCCATGTCCCTTTTGGTTGAGAATTACATAAATCTTTTTAAGAGTTTAGGGGGAGAGGAAAACAAATGAAAGGAATGAAAATAGGAATAATTGGAACAAGGGGATTCCCGGAAGTTCAGGGAGGAATTGAGACTCATTGCATGGAGTTGTATTCAAGGATTGCCAGAAATGAAGATGTCACTATTACAGTATACCGGCGAACTCCTTACCTGAATGATACAAACAAAAATGCCGGGTACAAAAATATCAGATTTGTCGATATCCCTGTTCCCAAAAGCAAAAACTTTGAAACTCTCCTTCATTCATTCCTGGCAACTGTTCACGCGTTGTTTCAGGGTTTTGACATTGTGCATTATCATAATACAGGTCCGGGTTTCTTTATGCCCCTTCTGAAAATTACCAGGGCAAAACTCTTCTTCACATATCACAACGTGAGTTACTCTCAGAAGAAATGGAGCCGTTTTGCCAAATGGTTCCTGAGTACATCCGAGAAGGTCAGTATGAACTCTGCCGATCACGTGATTTTTATTTCCGAAGTTATCAAATCTGAGATGCTGTCAAGATACAGGATTAAGAATCATAGCGTGATCGCTAACGGAGTAAATATCCCAGTTAAATCGGTAGAATCCGATTTTATCGATTCCCTGGGACTTCAGAAAAAGAAGTATGTTTTGGCAATCGGAAGGTTTCTTGAGGAAAAGGGATTTGATTATCTGATTCAGGCCTTTGTGAAAACAGGTCTGAAGGATTATAAGCTGGTGATTGCTGGCGATACCGATTACCCGACCGAATATTCCGACAGGCTAAAAGCTCTTGCCGTTGAAAATGGAGTGATTCTTACCGGGTTTATAAAAGGAGAGCAGCTTAATCAGATTTTTACATGGGCAGGCCTGTATGTAATGTCTTCCTTTGAAGAGGGATTACCTATAGCCCTCCTTGAAGCAATGAGTTATGACATTGATGCCCTGGCAAGCGATATCCCTGCTAATCTTCAGGTTGGGCTTAACAGTGATGATTATTTCAAGGTGGGTGACGTAGATGAGCTGAAGGAAAAAATAATAAACAAAATCCGGTCGGGAAAGGGAAATGACTTCAGGGAAATCCTGAAACAGCGTTACAACTGGGACATGATTGCACAGGAAACTTACAATGTTTACATAAACAATATCAATTAATATGAAACCCGCGTGTGCCAAATGTATAAACATCTATTTATTTAATTTTCAGTCATGTGGGTTTAAAATTAAAACTATAGTATGATGAAACTAAAAGGTGGAGTTATCGGGCTAGGTAAAATGGGTATTTCCCATGCGGCAATTGTTGGTACTCATCCATCTGTCGATCTGGTAGCTGTTTGTGACACTACATCTATTGTTTTGGATGTGTTTAAAAAATTCAGCAATATCAGGCTTTACCATGATTACATAAAGATGTTTGAAAACGAGAATCTGGATTTTGTGGTTATCGCTACACCAACACGACTACATTATCCAATGGTGAAGTATGCACTTAACAAGAAGGTTAATGTGTTATGTGAGAAGCCTTTCTGTATGAATTCGATTGAAGGCAGTGAATTGGAACAACTTGCTGTTAAAAATGGATTGATCAACCAGGTAAGCTATCATAACCAGTTTATCGGCACATTCAGAGAATTGAAGAGACTTATAAAAAGTGGAGTAATCGGTGAGCTGGTGCATTTTACAGGCGAAGCCTATGGTAATGTTATTACTGACGAAAAGGGAGGAACATGGCGCTCAGACCCCAAAGAAGGGGGAGGTTGTTTATTTGATTATGCCTCACATGTGATAAACCTAGTTCAGGAAATTATTGGACGCCCTGTCAGAGCAAATGGTACTTTGCGGAAGAAAATATTGTCAAAAGGTGTTGATGATGCAGTCTATTCTATGTTAACTCTTGAAAATGGACTGAGCGGAGTTTTAATGGTTAACTGGTGTGATCAGACTTATAGGAAGATGTCGACATCCTTAACTATACAGGGAAAGAAAGGAAAAATAATTTGCGATGCAACTGAGATAAAGATCTATCTTCATGAACCTCAAATTAGGGAAGGTCTTGATAAAGGTTGGACAATCAAATATATTACAGATCTTGCTATTCCGGTAAACTTTTACCTGCGTGGGGAAGAATATAGTGCCCAGATAGATCATTTTATTGAATGCATTGCCCAAAAAAAACAAACGGAAATTAACTCTTTTGAGCAGGCTTTATATACAGACAAAGTGATTGAAATGATTATTAAGGATTCAAAACTGCAGAACAATGGATAAAGTGTTATTTGGAGACAATCAGTTTTTTGCTGTAAGTCATATGTCTGATGAGAAATCAAGGCAGCAAGCAATTCGTTTTAAAGACGATAACTCAATAATAAATGTCCTCGATCAGGCAAGATGTGTGGGGATTAATACATTCATGTGTACTACTCACGAAAGAATATCTAATATATGTGATCATATAAGGGCTAATAAGGAGAAATATGAGGGATATAAAATTTATCCTTGTATGCCGTATGCTCACAAATTTGCAAATGCGGTTACAGAATATGGTTATATAGGTACAATTAAGAAGTATATACCTGGTAATTTGCTTGGATCATTTGCCAAGGGAGGTCTGGCATTCGTTAGAAAGGATTTTATCAGCCTTATGGAGTTACTTGTTGATGCTGAAATGAAAATGTTCAAAGGAATTGATACTCCTGTTATTTTTCTTCAAAATGTTCTTGTGGATTTAATTCTTGGTTTAAAAATGATAACTGTTTTCAAGGAATATGATCATTATATTAGGAAAAGATATAACGCAGAACCCGGATATATTACAATGAATATGCCGGCCATGTATGATGCCTTATCCTCCGTCGGGATTAACAATCCGATAATATGCAGTTCAATAAACAAGCTTGGATTCAGAATGTCGGGAGGTAAGGAAATCTATGAGAAATATCTTGCTGAAAAACAATTCCGCCCTATTGCCATGCAGGTTCTGGCAGCCGGAGCTCTGAAACCAAAGGAAGCCATAGAATACCTTGGCAAACTTCCGAGAATTGAATCTGTACTGTTTGGAGCTTCATCCAGAAATCATATTCAGGAAACCAAGGAGCTTATTGAAAAATACATGGCTTGATAGTATTGCTAGTCTGTTATAATATGTTTGAATTAGCCAATTATTAAAAGATATGGGGTTTTTAAAAGGAGTATGGGAAAGTGTTTTCAAACTGTATCTTCTTAAATGCAGTGACGAGAAGCGTGTAAAATACCTCCGGAAATTGGGTATGAAAATAGGAGAGAGGTGCAGAATACGGACAATGAAGTTCAGTACAGAGCCTTATCTTATTGAGCTTGGTGATCACGTTGCAATAGCTGCAGGAACGGAATTTATTACACATGACGGCGCTACATGGGTTTTTGAGGATGACGTTGATGGTGGCGGTATCTTTGGAAAAATCGTGATCGGGAATAATGTATTCATCGGGATTAACTGCATTATTCTGTCCAATACGTCAATAGGAGATAACTGCATTGTTGGCGCCGGTAGCGTAGTCAGGGGGAATTTCCCCGAAAACTCTGTTATTGCTGGCAATCCGGCACAAATTGTTTCCAAAACGGGAATTCAGAGAATGTTGTCAAGACAGAATCCTAATTTGCTCGGAACCAAAAACTTTACAGTATCTCAAAAAGACAAACTGGTGAAGGATCATTTTGGAATAAAGTAGGATTTCCGGTTACTTTCCTGGCAAATTACGCTTAGTATCAAATTGTAAACTAAAGGCCTTGAGTTGAACTCAAGGCCTTTTTTGTGAAGAAATCAGGATTTTGATGAATAGGGGAAATAGTCAGGTGATTAAACAGAATATGATGACGACAATGTATTATTCCCGGATAACCCGTTGATTTTTAAAGGCAATTTTAAATGCCTGCCATTAGAAAAATTTGCATGGAAAACGGGAAAGGTGTAATTTTAATTCCAGTTTGGTTGTTATTGTATGAGTATTGTTCGGAATTATATTATCCTGTCTTTCCTCATTTTATATTTGGGCATATTAAAGCTTGATGCCCAGCCAAATGTAATCGATTTCGAATCTATACCAAAAAATGGAACAATCCTGATCTATGCTCATCTTGATGATGACTTGATTTGGATGCTGCCTTTCTGGAAAATCACTGAGAAGTTTATCGGAGGCGCCATGCCAACCACTCCACGATATAATACAATCATTCATCAGCAGCAGATTTTTCTTGATAACCACGGGTATGATATCGATTATGAAAATAACTGGATAACGCCCTGGGACCCAATATCAGACCGAGAGTATACGGAGTATTATTGGGGGAAGAATCCATCCTATTCATATCTGGCTGCTGATCATATTGAATCACGACTGTATTCAGACAGAGAACCGATGTCCGTTTATGAAATAAACAAGGTAAAAGCTAAACTCGAACAGTACTTTGCAAGCCCAGACATGAAGAGAGTTGTTACTCACAACGTTTGGGGTGAGTACGGACATACACATCATCGTGCTCTTAACAGAGCATCAAGGGAGCTAGCAGTAAAATATCGGAAGGATCTCTGGATGCTAGCATGTAATAATGGTGAATTTCGTGATGTTAATGTGCCTTTGGGGATCCCTTACACTGTAGCTGACTTTAATGATGCAGATCTGTATCTCGGAATCAGAACAATATATGAGAACAATGGAAGATGGACCTGGTATACTGACCGTATCCCCTCAGGAGAACACAAATTCATTAAAATTGTCGATGCAGGAACCGACAGGTCAAATATTCTCACCGGTGAAAGAGTCAGCTCACCCGGTCCTAATCAGTATGTACCCGGCTCTTTTATTTTTGACGGGTCTGATAATTATATGACCTTGAAGGGAAATCAAAGTCCTTCCTTTACAATATCCTTGAAGATCAGACCTGATCGTATTAGAGAAATGGATATTGCATCAATGTCGGAACATCCTTTTTCAGATAAAAACGACAGGAACCTGTATATGAATGATGCCGGTAATATTGTTGCCAGGATATTCGACGGAACTTCAAGAACAATCGTGTCGTCGGCAAGAGTTTCTTCAGGGAGCTGGTCTCACATTGCGCTGACCGGAGATGGAAGAACAATGAAATTATACATTAATGGTATCCTTGACAGAACACTTGCAACAGGACATGCGATCACAAATTATTCCACTCCTGAATTTGTCCTTGGGCAGGCATCTCAAACCCGGAATTATTTTGCCGGACAGATGGTTGATGTAAGATTGTTCGGACGTGCACTATCCGATAACGAGATTGCTTATCTGAGCGGATTTAATTACAGGATAACATCTGCAGCTGCAGCTGGAGGAACTATTTCTCCATCCGGTCAGATTGCCCTGATCCATGGTTCATCCGCCACTTTCTCAATAATTCCGGATCCCGGTTACTCAATAGCTGATGTCCTGGTGAATAACAATTCAGTTGGCGCCCGTTCCTCGTATACATTTAATAACGTCTCGGCCAATCATACAATATCAGCAACTTTCAGGAGGAACTCAGTTCCTATTCATTCTGAGGCCGGTGCAGGTGGAAACATTAGCCCGGAAGGAACAGTACGCGTTGACTATGGATCAAATATGACTTTTAGCATAACACCCGCGATAGGCTACCATGTTTATAATGTTGTGACAGATGGAGTTTCACAAGGCAATGTCTCTTCCTTCACTTTCAGTAATGTTACTTCAGAACATTCAATTACAGCTGAGTTCAGGATCAATACTTATAACATTTCTGTTGTGAGCGGGACCGGCGGATCTGTTTCACAGCCCGGAACAACCGTTCAACATGGTGATGATCATGTAATTACAATTAAACCCGATGACGGTTACAGGATTGAGGATGTTGTCGTTGATGGAAAATCAGCAGGGAGGGTCGCGGAATACATTTTCGAGAATGTCAGAAGTGACCACTCCATCTCTGTATCATTCAGGAAGCTTTATTCAATAACAGCTTCAGCCGGAGAGGGCGGGTCTGTATCGCCATCAGGAACTTTCATCGTTCCGGAGGATTCCGTCTTTACCGTGCAGGTAATTCCCGGCCGGGGCTACCGCATACTTAATGTCGTTGTGGATAATAAGTCTCTTCAGGATGTGGGTGAATATACCTTTGCAGATGTCAGATCAGATCATAATATCTCTGCATTTTTTACCGACAAGATTGAAATATCAGTATTTCCCAATCCTTTCAGGGATTATTTCAACCTGAAGATCAAATCCCCATCTGATTTTTCATTTACGGTCTATGTTTTGACTCTGACCAATAAGATTGTATATAGAAATGATGAAATAAGAGGAAGCACTCTGGAACAAATATTTCTTAATTCCAAACCGGGAATTTATTTTCTTAAGGTATATAAGGAAAACAAAAGTGTTTCAACTATTAAACTGATCAGGCATTAAGCTGAAAATATGCTTATTCATTCTCCTTGCGAGGAATTATAGCCGCCTTTTCATCCGTGTCGATAAGTTCAATATTTATCCCGTACTTTGCCCAGAGAAATGCTATGTCATGATTGTTGAATGCCTCTCCGGGCTGAGGTGAGACCAGGGTTTTCAATCCTTTGTCCTTCAGGCTTTTCAGGCCGCTTTCCATGTCTTCACATCTGAAACACAGATGATGAAAACCTCCTCCCCGGGTAACGAAGTTCAGCAGGGTCCTGTTGTCTTCCAAAGGCTCGATCAGCTTTATTAGAAGACTTCCTTGCTTTTCAAGAAATACGACCTTTACTTTCTGCAATGAATTGATGACAATGTCCGTCATCTGCCGGTATCCGAATACTTCTTCCCAGTAGCTGACACCTTCCTCAATATTCTTTACCGCGAAACATATGTGATTGATTACCATATCAGAGCTTGCCTTTGATCTTTTTTCCGGTTGCACTGATGACAAGCTGCTCTTTCAGCTCGAAGATTTGCGGTACCTTGTAAAGGGCAAGATGCTTTGTGCAATGGCGCTTGATCCTTTCCAGCATCTGCTCCTTCCCGTTGTCGGTCCTGATGACTATTGTTGCCTTCAGCGCTTCTCCCTGTATCTCATCATCCACGCCTTCGACAGTACAGTCAACCACTTCCGGTATCTCAAGAATAACAGCTTCTATTTCCTTAGGGCTGATCCTTTTCCCTCCAACCTTGATAATTTCCTTCTTTCTGGCGGTCAGGTAGATATACCTGTCTTCATCCACCGTACCCAAATCACCGGTATAGAGCCAACCGTTCCTGATAACGCTCCGCGTTCCTTCTTCATCCCCGAAATAACCAAGCATGATATTGTCTCCCCGGGCAATTACTTCTCCGGTTTCCCCCGGTTTTATAGGCTCTCCTTTTTCATTAACCACCTTCAGTTCAACCCCGGGTATTCCCTTGCCCATGGATCCCTTCTTGGCCTCATACAGTTCAGGCGGCAGGTATGACAGTCGGGCTGTCGCTTCAGTTTGCCCGTACATCACAATAAAGGTGATCTCAGGATGACTGTTCCTGAATTCATCGATGAATATGGGAGCTAGTTTACCCCCGGCCTGTGTTACATACCTCAGATCGGGGAAAGAGGTGGTTTTGAAATTATCGGATTTACGCAGGAGTATCTGAAAATGACTCGGGACACCGGCAAAACCTGTGCATTTGTGTTCTATCATGTCTCTTATAACACCTCCGATGAAAATAAAGGAGTTGTTTAAAACAATTGATCCTCCCACGCGAAGATGGGTGTGGAGCAATGAAAGTCCATAGCAATAATAGAATGGCAGTACAACAAGCATTCTGTCATCCTGTCCAAGCTTAAGGTATGTTATGATTGACTCGGTGTTCGCTATCAGATTCCTGTGTGATATCATTACTCCTTTCGGAACGCCTGTTGATCCGGAGGTGAATATTATCTCAGCGCAGTTGTTGTCGTCAAAGTCCTCCTCCCTGCCGCTTAATCCGCCATCGTAGTCTATATTTACAATGGCATCCATGGTATCCGGGAAGACAGACTTTATTATTTCCCCTATTGTTGTTTTTCTTTCAACCTCCCTGGTCATGAATATCATAACCGGTTTTGTGAGGTTTGAAATGAATTCAAGGTTTTCCTTCTCAATATTGGGATCGAGCGGAATGCATACATTGCCCGATTTGATTATCGCAAAATAGGCAGTGAGAAAGAATTTGTTGTTGGGAGAAAGAAGCAGAATATTCCTGCCGGTCCCGAATTCTTTTTTCAGCCATGATGCAAGATGAACTGAGGAGGTATATAACTCTCGGTGTGACATATTTTCCCTTCCGACCAGGAAGGGTTTTTCAAGATCGCATGTTTTCTCAAAAAAATAATCAAAGGCATTCATGGCTCTATGTTTTGTATTATTCCGAATAATAATCCCTCAAAGGGGGCATCCTGAGATAATCAGTTGTCTTACGCTTTCTCTCGAAGTTCCTGAAGAGGGCTTCAACTCTTTCAGCAGTTTCCCCCATTACTTCAGCAACCTCTTCAGGCGGGTAGTTATTCTCGAATCCATACCAGTAAATGTCCATCAATCTGACCGGCAGCTGGTAAAAGAATTCTTCCTGAGTTTGTGTGGCGGAATAGGTATCAGTAGTGGGAGTCCTGTCAATTATCGACTGGGGAACTCCAAGATATTCGGCAAGCTGGTATACCTGTGTCTTGTAAAGGTTGCCTATGGGCATTACATCAGCGGCGCCATCGCCGTACTTAACGAAGAATCCCTGTTCCTGCTCATGCTTGTTTGGTGTTCCGATCACTGCATAATGCATGGCTTCCGCGTGATAATAAAGGATTGACATCCTTGATCTTTGCTTGAAGTTGGATGCGGCAACTATCTGCAGGTAATCCCTGGCATTAAGGATTTTGTCCTGCTGCACTCCCTTAGAGTCTATTATGCTCAGGGTAAAAAGAGGAGGAAGATTATTGTAAAGCCCGCTCTGCCTTATTCCGATCTTCATCTTATAGCTTGCCGGATCATATTCAGGGAAGACTCTTTTAACAGCTTCGTCTCTTCTCCTGTAGCATCCGAACCCGTCAAGAGCTCCGGTAATCACTTCCTTTATTGTCCTGACACCAAATACTCCTGCAAGTTCGAGTGCAAGTTCCTCACTGTCGGGACTTGAATCCTTTTCAGGCATGATTATACCGGTTACCTTATCGGTGCCAAATGCCCTGACAGCCAGGGCAAGGCAGACTGATGAGTCAATGCCTCCGCTAATTCCCACAATAGCGCCCTGCCTTTTGAAATTAACAAGAACATCCCGGCGGAGCTTTTCCACTATAGCTTCTGTTGTCTTCTCAGGGCTATCAAGAAGGATTATCTCCTTCGAAAAAGGTTTTCTGTCTTTCATCAGTATATAGTTTTTATTTCAATGATCTTATAGCTTGCCCCGCTCAAGCAGGGGAATCCACATGTTTGAAAATTATACAGATACGTGTTTGTGTATACAATACATATGGGTTTCATAATTATTTTGCATCAATGATTTTCAGATTATTAAGTTTTCCGTCGAGGAATGATCCGTTGTTTCCTTCAATAAAAAGATAATGAAGGAGGTGAGTCGAGATCACCGATGCAAGGACCATATCGTCAACTTCAGAGGAACTTCCTGTTCTTTCAATCTTCCGGATCAGATCCGATATTGAATTCCAGTCAAATATACCGGCTTTACTGAATGTTTCCGGCCTCAGCATTTCCCTTACATATTCCGGCGGGTTATTGTTTACAAAGGCACTCTTGACCGGAGCCCTGTAGGCCTGCTTCGAACGTTTCAGAATTGATTCCGGTATCCTGTTTTTCATCATCCTCTTAAGGATGTACTTCTCATCCAGCCCGCGCATCTTGAAATCACCCGGGAGGCTGTTACAGAACTCGATGACCCTGTAGTCGAGGAATGGATAGCGTCCTTCCACTGAATTGGCCATTGCCATCCTGTCGCCCTGCGACGAAAGAAGATAGCCCGACATGAAGATTGATGTTTCGAGCCACTGAGCCTTCTCGAGGTAATCCCATCCGGCAAATTCCGAAGGAAGCTTGCTTTCCAGGTCATCAAGTATCGAATACCCTTCAAGGTATGACTTTATATCAGCAGAGAAATGTTTTTTTATGTGGTTTGAATTATTCCATCTTAAGAGATGGGAATAGAAGGGATTATCAATTTCTTCCAGTTTGTAACCGTAGAACATTTTCAGGATTGCCGGATTAGCCTGCCTTATCTGAGGAATGTAGGGATAGAGTTTGGTGAGAAGCCTTGGCCGTATGGTTGAATTTGGCTGTTTTGCCCAGAACCTTCTTATTTTGGCTTCCTTGAAAATGTCGTAACCCGCGAGCATTTCGTCGGCCCCTTCCCCGGTAATGACTACCTTGAAGTTGTTCTTCCTTACAAGTCCTGAAAGCAGGAGCATCGGCGCGGGAGCGGTTCTGGTAACCGGAGTTTCGGTATGCCAGATAACCCTCGGAAAACTTTCAGAGATTTCCTCCGAGCTGCATTTTATTGATCTGTGCCTTGTGCCAAGGAATTTAACTGCTTCGTCCTGATAGGAAGTCTCATCGAAGTTGCTGTCCTCAAATCCAATGGAAAAGGTATTCAGGACTCCCGGGTCTAATTCCCTGATCAGGGCAACCGTCGAACTGGAATCAAGACCTCCGGAAAGGTAGGCCGCAACCTCAACCTCAGCCCTTAGCCTTATCCTGACGGCATCGCGCAGGAGTTCTTCCAGTTGCTCCACAGCATCAGGGAAGCTGATCCGGCTCTTGCTCCCGCTGTAGTTAAGTTTCCAGAACTGTTCTATGGTAACCCCGTTGCGATTGTAAATCATGTAGTGGCCGGGTGACAGTTCATGTATGTTGCTGAAGGCTGTTCCCGGTGTGATTGCTGTCCAGAAAGTGTAGATCTGAGACAGGTTTTTGTATGAAAGTTCCGGAGAAATATCCTTTTGTGTGAAAAGTGACTTTATTTCTGAGGCAAATGAGAAAGCTTTTTCGGAACAATGATAGAAAAGCGGTCTTATGCCAATCCTGTCGCGTGCCAGGAAAAGTTCTTCCTTAACTGTATCCCAGATAGCAAGGGCGAACTGGCCGTTAAGCATCCCGAGACAGTCCTTTCCGTACAGGGCATATAGCTGAACAAGGACTTCAGTGTCTGAAGCGGTCCTGAAGGTGATGCCTTTCTTTATCAGCATTTCCCGCAGTTCCCTGTAGTTGAATATTTCCCCGTTAAGAACTATCCAGTAGCGGCCACTTGTATCTGAAAGTGGCTGCTGGCCGGTAGAAAGGTCAATTATGCGCAAACGCACATTTCCCAGGGCTGCAAGTGAAGAAAGGTAAACGCCGCTTTCGTCAGGGCCACGGTGATTCATGGCGCAGAGCATCGCTTCGATTACAGGCCTTCCGGTTGCTTTGCCTTTGTAATCAACTATTCCCGCGATCCCGCACATTACTAGTTGCCGTTTTTACGTATTATAAAATCCGTTATAGCGTTAATAGATTCAAAATTTTCCTCCACCAGGTCTGAATCAGTTGTCTTGATTCCGAAACTTTCTTCCAGAAAAGTAATCAAAACAACAAAGCCCATGGAGTCAAAATAACCCTCCTTGAAGATCAGGGAATCATCCTTGATCTTATCCTTTTCAACATAAGTTGCTTGTTGTATGTATTCCTTTACTCTCGATTTAATTGATTCAACATCCGCTCCCATGGTCATATACAGCTTGTAAGATTAATTAATGATTAAATACTTGTAAAACATTATAACGGATCAAATACTAATTTCTTATGTAATAGTTGCTGTAATGACGGTATGAACTCTTGTGAAGGTTTAGATCGTTATAAATGATGTCAAAATTAGTCAGTTTATTTGCTTTGAGATTACTAAGGACATTTGCAAAAACGTCTTTTCTCGTGTAGTTGTTTCTTATAACCATCAAGACCCTGGATGCATATTTCATCATCAGAATTGCATCGGCAACTATTCCAACCGGCGTCGTATCTATCACTATATAATCATACTGTGTCTTGAGCTGATTTATAAGGTGATCGAGTGCTCCGGATTCCATCAGTTCCGATGGATTCGGGATAACCGGTCCTGCAGAAATGAAATCGAGGTTGGGGATGGCTGTGTTCCTGATAATATCCTCAATAGAAGCCTTTTTTATCATGTAATTCGAAAGGCCCCTCGAGTTATCTTCCTTGAGTTTTATATGGAGAGTGG
>JAAYQC010000125.1 GCA_012519515.1 Bacteroidales bacterium
AATCTGGTTGGAATGGGAAGTCCTTATCTGGACTTTGATTGCGGTTTTGTTCCTTATTTGCCGGTAGCCGGCCCGATTGGTATGATTTCCCAGTCAGGTGCAAACCTGGTTGCAGCAATTGGATCATCAGAAGCAATGCATCTGGGAATGAGCTTCTTTGTAGGACTTGGCAATAAGGCGGATGTCGACTTCTCGGAGTTTATCCTGTACGGGAAAGAAGATAAATATACGAAATGTCTGGCTACCTATATTGAAGGATTGGACAGTCCCGAGGCATTTATATCAGCTTGCCGCGACACGGTGCCGCACAAACCCGTGGTTGCAATAAAGGTTGGAGGGTCAAAAATAGGTATTAAAGCAGCATTTGCCCACACGGCATCTGAAAACGAAGGTACGGATGATGCTCATTATGATAAAATATTTGATAAAGCAGGGGTGATACGGGCTACCACCTGGCAGGAATTCCTGGATATTGCTTTGGCGCTTGGTACCCAACCGCCTTTAAAAGGAGACAATATTGTTATGATCACAAACGGAGGCGGATCAGGCCTGTTATCCTGCGACCATTTTGAAAGGATGGGAATGCCGATGAAAGAACTGAACGAAATATCGCCTATGCTTGGCTTTAAGATCAGGGCATATATGCCAATGTTTGGTTCTCCGCTTAATCCTGTTGATATTTCCGGTACTGCTAACGCAACACAGTACAAAGGCGCCATCACTCAGGCCATCCGTGATGCAAATGTAGATGCTCTGTACGTTTCAATCTGTCCCACTGCCATGACAAGCATTGAGGAAATAACAGATGAGATTATGGAGGTTTACAATACTCATAAGCATCTGGGCAAACCCTTCGTGATGGAATGTCAGGGTGGCAACGAATGTTACGATGCAATCCGCAAATTCCGTGATGCAGGAGTCCCGGCGTATCCCACTGCAGAGCAAGGCGTTAATGCTTTGATAGCTTTAAGAAAATATGCACGCATCAAGGAAAAGTTTTCCAAACAGAAATGATTTTTAAATGTTTGACAGGCTGATTATACTGTGAACTGTTTTTTCGTGGCAGGTGGATCCCTCAAGGGAGTGCCTGCCACGATTTATTGGCTCAGGGCACAGGGCTCAGGGCACAGGGAGAAGAACGGCGTGCGGCGCGCGGCGCGCGGCATGCGGAAACTAAGAAAAGGAGAGACAGAGGGATGAAGCGAAGGTTGTTTCGGACAAATCCCCTCCTCGGAGAGGTGGGGGTGGGTTCTGGCTCAGAGCACAGGCTGCAACACGAAGTGACCGCAAGACCGCAAGACACAGTGAGGGTAGAACTCATCACTAATCCTGATTCCTGCTTTCTTCAATAATCAGTACATCCCAGGGGGCAATCTGAAGCTTTTGACGGGATTTTACATTTTTACCGCTAATTAGTTCTTTTCCCCCGATGTAGGGATAATCGAATTCAAGCAGTTCTGATGAATAATTGTAATAGTAACGGATCAGCTTATTCTCATCATTTTTACCCCACTTGGTGATCAACGGCCAATGCAGGTCCTGATCGGCTGTTTTAAGATTCAGCCTGTCAAGCTCATTCAGGATTATCTTTTCCTGGATTGCATCGGAAACCATGCAGCCTTCATACAAAAGGGTGCCTTTGCCGTAGTTGTTACGGGTTATCGCGGGGTATTCCCCGAAATATGGGTGATCGTAAAAAGCAAGGGCTTCAGCCTTATCGCGAATAAGATACTCCGCCCAGGTATTCACTTTGTTATCCTGTTCACCGACACTGAAGGGATCATCCTTTAAACCCATCGAACTGAAGTTGGTGAATTCCTGGTAATAAAACCCGCAAGCTTCCTTCAGGGGACCCGGAGCTATAACCGGCCTCACCATCGAATTCTCGTCGCAGAATCCCGACTTGAACTGCATGATCACATGACCACCGTTTTTCACGTAATCGGTGATCCGGTTCAGCAGCTCATCACTTGCAATGTATAGCGAAGGGATAATGACCAGTGAATATTTATTGAAATCAGCATTCTCAGGAAAAATGAAATCCACAGCTACATTGTTCCGGTACAGGATGCGGTGAAACTGGCTCACGAGGTTATTCCTGTAGAAATCGTTCCCCGTGTTCTCCCATGCCGATCCCCGCTGGTCAAAAGGCATGAAATTGAGCGCTTCGTTGGAATCGTGACTGAACAGAATAGCCACCTTGCTTTCCTTTTTCAGATTAACAAGCTTTTTGCCGATGCGCTTAAGTTCCTGTGCAGTCTTTGTTACTTCTGCATAGGCTCGGTTAGGCTGAAGGTCGTGCGAAAGCACTCCTTTCCAGTAGGTTTCCTGGCCGTAATGAATGGAATGCCAGTGCCAGTATTCAACCATGTTGGCGCCTGAACCGAGATGGGCATAGACATTCTGCCGCAGCTGACCGGGATATGGAGGCTGCTGTATCCGTGAGTTCCAGCCTATTGTCTGCGCATTGGTTTCGGTGATCAGGTAATTCAATCCGTTCTTAACGGAACGAAAATAATCACCGGCAAAAGCAATTTCAGTCCCTGTAAGCCCGTCCTGCTGATCGTGATATACATTCACGGCCAGCATGTCCATATACTTTGAACTTTCTATCTGATCGACATCCTGAACAGAAGGCATGAAACACTGCATCACGAACTGGTCCTTCCTTTTGTATTCACGGACTATCTCCGACTGCCATTTCAGGAAATCCGCCACGGCTTTCCGGTTGAAACGCTCCCACTCAAGCTTGTAACCCGTGTTTGTAATGCCGTCGCGCGGGGCCAGCTCATCCCAGCTGTCGATATTCATTCCCCAGTACTGGAGCCCCCAGATCTTGTTCAGGTTTTGAGCTGTCCCGAATTTATTCTTCAGATAACTTCTGAAACCCACGTTAAAATCGTAATTGTTCACATCCCGTGATGTAGTCTCATTATCAACCTGATAACCTATGATTCCCGGGTGAGCGGCATAATGCTCCATCATTTTGCGGATAATGCGCTCGCAATAGAACAGGTATGCCGGACTGGTTATATTCATATTCTGCCGGATGCCGTAATAAGCCTTGTTTCCTCTCTGGTAACTGAGAAGCACTTCGGGATGTTTGTTCCAGAGCCAGGCGGGTATTGAATATGTGGGAGTTCCGAGGATTACCTTTATTCCGGCAGCATGCATTTTATCAATAATACGGTCCATCCAGGCAAATTCAAATTCACCTTCCCTGGGTTCAAAAAGGCTCCATGTCGATTCACCGACACGGACTACCGATATTCCGGCTTCCTTCATCAGCCTGATATCCTCGTCAAGCCTGTCCGATGGCATGTATTCATGATAATAGGCGACACCATAGAGGATGTTGTCAAACCTGGTCTGGGCCTCTCCTGCCGCAAAGGGCAGCAATAAAAGCAGTGACAGCAGTAATTTGGGTTTCATGATAATATATTGTTATATTTATATGTTATGATACCTGTCCCGCTTAAGCGGTGGATTCATATGTCACAGCCTCAGTCAATTCGGGATACCTTGTATTGAAGATTATCTTCAAACAAAGGAACCTCCGGATTCGTCGTTGCGCTTGTTGCTGAGGGGCGACAGGAATTCTGATCCCTGAGATCACCTCTTCAGCTCTTCGAATCCCTTTCCGTAGACACCCATTACGTTGGCAACGGTGATAAAGGCCTTTTTGTCAATACTTTTTATAATCCGGTATAAATCACTCGCCTCATGTTTTCTGACAAGCGTGATAATTACTTTCTGAGGTTCCTTCGTGTACCAGCCTGTGCCGTCGAGAACCGTCACTCCCCTTCGCATGGTGGTAGAGATCTGATCGGCTATTTGTTCATAATGCCTCGAGAATATCAGGATCTGAACCGACTGCCTGTTGCCGGAGAGAATAGCGTCGAGGGTGTAGGCCTGTATTGCCATCGTAACGAAACCGTATACCATGGTCTCTATCCTTTGAGCCGATTCAAGGTTTGTAAGCACAACATATGAGGAACTTATAATGAATACGTCGCACATGAGGATGATCCTGCCCGGACTGATATTGCGGTATTTGTTGATTATCAGGGCAATAATATCCGTCCCCCCCGTGCTGCCTCCCTGGGTAAAAACAATGCCAAGACCGGCTCCGCAAAGCATTCCCCCGAGAATGGCAGACATGAATTTTTCCTTGACAACTGCTTCCGGAATAAGCCGTTGCAGAACCGTAAGCATTATTGCAGACAGCAACACCGCGTAAATTGTTTTGATGCCGAAACGGGCGCCAAGGACCTTCAGCGCGATGAGAATCAGGATGACGTTTATCGCTAAGTAGGTATAACCCATGGGAATGCCTGTGGCATAGTAGACAATTGCCCCTATACCCGAAACTCCGCTTCCAGATATCTGGTGCGGCAGAAGGAAAGCCGTCCAGGCTATGGAATTTATCAGCAGACCAAATGCTATTACAACATATGTCTTGATGCTGTCAAGGATCTTGTTCATTACCATAAGCTTAGGGATTGGTAGGTTACTAGTTCAGGTTCAGCGTTTAGGGTTCAGCGTTTAGGGTTCAGGGTTCAGCGTTTGGCGTTCAGCGTTTAGGGTTCAGGGTTCAGTGTTTAGGGTTCAGTGTTTAGGGTTCAGGGTTCAGCGTTCAGGGTTCAGCGTTCAGGGTTTAGCGTTTAGGTTAGTCGTAAGTTAAGCGTAAAGTTTACTTTGGTTAACATATACAAATTCTCAATTATGATGCAAAGATATTTATTATTCCTCCGGATTAATTTTGGCTGATGCTTTTATCATTGGAGCTAATACATACTACATTGTCTTGCGGTCCTGCGGTCTTGCTCCCTTCGGTCGCGGTCTTGCAGGTCATGCAAGTCGTGCAGGTCTTGCAGGTCGTGTGAGTTGTTCGAGTAGTGCTGTTTGTGTGGCTCGTGCCCTAACGGATAATTGTTAATTGCTAATTGCCAATTGCTAATTGTTTATACATCGCCTATAATCCATCGTCTATAATACATTATACATTGTCTTGCGGTCTTGCGGTCTTTCTCCCTTCGGTCGCGGTCATGCAGGTCTTGCAAGTCGTGCAGGTCTTGCAGGTCGTGCAGGTCGTGTGAGTTGTTCGAGTAGTGCTGTTTGTGTGGCTCGTGCCCTAACGGATAATTGTTAATTGCTAATTGCCAAT
>JAAYQC010000126.1 GCA_012519515.1 Bacteroidales bacterium
CAATCAGTATTAATTCCCTTTCAGAGTAATACATAATCTATCGCCTATAATACATAATACATTATACATTGTCTTGCGGTCGTGCAGTCCTGCGGTCTCTTCCAATGCGGCATATTAGCTATAATACATCGTCTATAATACATCGTCTATAATACATCGCCTATAATACATTATACATTGTCCTGCGGTCTTCAGCTTTTGCCGTTAGCGGGGATTTTTTAAATTTGTGCCGGCTTTCATCATACACGGCATTGTCGCGGTATCGACGGAAATCTTCTTCCTGTACCATGAACCTTTATTAATCAATCGCTGACCATGAAAGTGTTTATTACCGGAGGCACCGGGTTTATAGGAGCCAGACTTGCAGAGAAGCTTATTGAAAAGGATCATGAACTTGTTATGCTTGCAAGGAATCCGTCAATGATAAGCTTTGCAGGAAACAAGAAGGTCACGGTGATCAAGGGTGACCTTTCCGACAGGGAAGCACTTCGGAAAGGAATGGAGTCCTGCGACTGGGTGTTTCACATGGCGGCCTATGCAAAGCCGTCGTTCAAGGATCCTTCGGACGTTACCTCGGTAAATATTGACGGGACGGTCAATGTTTTTGAAGCCGCCCTGCGAGCGGGTGTCAGCAAGGTAGTATTCACATCCACCGGAGGCACGATGAGCTATTCACGCGACGGGAAGCCTGTAGATGAAGAGACCAACAAGAATCCGAAACTGCACACCCTTTATGAGAAGACCAAGGCTGAAGGGGAGAAGATTGCCGCTGATTACCTCTCAAAGGGTCTGGAAGTGGTTATTGTCAATCCCACGAGGGTATACGGACCGGGAAGGCTCTCCGAAAGCAATTCGGTAACAAGGATAATAAAGCTTTACATATCGGGCAAGTGGAGGATCATTCCGGGTGACGGCAGATCGGCAGGCAATTACGTCTATGTAGATGATGTTGCGGAAGGTCACATACTTGCAGCCATGAAAGGAAGGGGAGGAGAACGCTATATACTCGGGGGTGAGAATCATTCCTTCAACAGTCTGTTCGACACCATAGGGGAGGCAGCCGGAAAGAAAAGAATCCTGCTGAAGCTTCCTGCAGGACTTATGAAGGCTATTGCAGGGATGCTCACATTTTTCTCACGCGTCTTCGGGGTTTCAGTTCCTATAACAGGGGATTTTGTCGAGAAGTATCTCAGGGACTGGATTATATCCAGCGGGAAGGCGGAACGGGAGCTGGGATATAAAATAACAAGTCTTTCGCGAGGTGTTGCCTTAACAATAGACTGGCTTAAAAAAACGTATGATGGAAAAAAGGGATAGTAGTTATGCAGTTGTAACGGGGGCGAGTACCGGGATTGGCAGGGCAATAGCTCTGGAACTTGCTTCAAGGAAACACAATCTGGTACTGAGTGCGCGGCATGGTAAGGGACTACCGGAGCTCTGCAGGAAACTTGAATCGGATCACGGGATAAATGTACATTATTTCTTGTGCGACCTGACGGAATTCAACGGTCCGGAATCGTTGTTTGAATTTGTAAGGGAAAGGGAACTGAAGATTGATATTCTTGTCAATAATGCCGGAATAGGATATGAAGGTCCGGTAGAAGGATATTCACAAAAGCAGATAGACAATATGCTTATGTTGAACGTGAGGGCAGTTACAATGCTGACCATGCTTTTTATGCCCGGGCTTAAAGCGCATGAGCGGTCGTATATTCTCAACATGAGCAGCTTTGGCTGTTATTTTCCCACGGCTTACAAGAGCATCTACCTTGCAAGCAAGTCATATATTTTCTATTTCACCAGGGCGATCGCATCCGAATTGAAGGGATCGGGTGTCAAAGCATGTGTGGCTGTTCCGTCGGCGGTCAGGACTAATATCAACACGCGCGACAGGATTGAAAGAAACGGCTGGTTTTCACAGAAGTCGGCGCTGGAGCCGGAGGAAGTGGCTTCAAAGGTAATAAAAGGGATGTTCAGGGGAAGGAATGTCATTCTTCCCGGAAAGTTGTCGGCTTTGTTCTTTGGGCTGGGCCTGTTCATTCCTGAAGGTATTTTAATGTGGATGACAAGAAGGATATTCAGGAATTACAGGCAGGGCTGGATTGAAGCCTGACAAGGAGAAGGGATCTAATGCGGGAAAGAAAAAATCTACGAACGAGAAAGATTATTATTAAATTTGCGTGATTCTCGAAAATTTCAGAAAAAAATTCAATTATGGGAAAAGGTGACAGAAAAACCAGAAGAGGAAAGATCATACTTGGTACCTTTGGAGTAAGGCGCCCCAGGAAAAAGTCGGATACAGGTAATAAGGCCGTCAGTACGGCAGCAAGTGAACCAAAGGAAAAAAAACCGTCGAGGGAAAAGAAGGAAGCCCCTGTGGCAAAGGAATCAAAAGCGGTAAAGCCGGCAACCAGGACCGAACCGGCAGTTTCTGAAGCCCTTGATGAAACAAAAGAGAAAAAGGAATCAAAAGCCGATAAGACTCCAAAGGAAAAAAAGGAATCAAAACCCAAAAAGGAGGAAAAGAAAGACTGAGTCATTTTCTGACAGCCGGTCCTCATGTGACTCTTGTCAGCTTGTCATTACTCCGGATAAGAATCTTACCCCGGTTTCCGGCAAAATATCTGCAATCTTCTCAGCAACAGTCATGTGGTCCGGAATCGGCCAACGCGGTACTGTCAAAATAATATCTATGCCGATATACGGCGGAAGACAAATTACATTATTTTTATAGTCTTCAAAAAACAAAATAACCTGGATTTATGAAGATCTTAAGCAGACTCATCCTGACTATTGCATTTATTGTTTCCTCTGTATCAGACTCTTATTCTCAGATGCCGGCTGATGCGTACAACGCGGCAGATTCGCTGCTACGACTAACGGCCGACAAGGTTTATTACGGTAATGTGATGCCTGAGTGGATTGGCAGGACAAACAGATTTTTCTACGAAAACCTCACGCCGGCCGGTAAGGAATTTATAATTGTTGATGCGGGAAAGCTTAGTAAAAATAAGGCTTTCAACCAGGAAAGGTTTGCCGAATCGCTTGAGAAGGAAACCGGGAAGAAATTCGATGCCGGAAAGCTGCCCATGCGGAATCTTCTATTCTCTGACCGTTTGTCGAGTTTTGCATTCACCTACGATGGTTACAACTGGATTTGCAACCTGAGGGACTACAGTATTACAAAACGGGAAAAAGTTCCAGAGCGCCCGGCGAGAAGCGGCTGGGACTGGGGTTTCAGGGACGAGCTGGCGAATGATCCTGTTGAATCGCCTGACAAGAAATGGGTTGCATTTATAAAAAACTACAATGTCTACTTAAGGAAAGCAGATGACAAAAAGGAATACCAGTTGAGTTACGATGGAGCCGTGGGTAATTACTATTCATCGTATATACAGTGGTCTCCCGATTCGCGGAAACTGGTAAGCTGCAAGGTCAGGCCTGCCGAGAAGCATATAATCCACTACATTAGCTCCTCTCCGGAGGATCAGCTGCAGCCCAGGCATTACTCGTACGAATATCAGAAACCCGGTGACGCAGTTCCCCAAAAGTATCCCCAGTTGTTTGATGCAGTGTCGCTTAAGCATATAAAGGTCGATGATTCCCATATTCCGAATCAATATGCAATCAGCAATATCAAATGGAGCAGGAACAGTGACTATTTCACCTATGAGTACAACAGGAGAGGACACCAGCAGTATGATATTGTAAAAGTTGATGCAGAATCAGGAGATTCAAAAGTCATTATCAGTGAGCGATCGCCCACCTTCATTGATTACAGCGGAAAGAAATACAGGTACGACGCTGAGGAGAGCAGGGAAATAATATGGGCATCGGAACGGGATGGCTGGAATCATCTGTATCTCTTTGATTCCTCATCGGGTGAGCTGAAGAATCAGATCACCTCCGGGGAGTGGGTGGTCAGGAATGTGACACGTGTTGATGAAAAAAACCGTCAGATCATCTTTCAGGCCAGCGGAAAGGAAGCTGGCGACCCTTATTTCATATATTACTACCGGATCAACTTCGACGGAACGGGGCTGAAACTGCTTACCGTGGGAGAAGGTAACCATAATGCCAGTTTTTCACCCGATTACAGTTATTTTGTCGACACATGGTCGACAGTCAATACACCTCCGGTATCGGTTCTCAGGAAAACGGATGACGGGAAAGTGCTGATGGAACTTGAGAAGGCCGACATTTCGGAACTACTTCGGACCGGGATCAGGCTTCCCGAGGTTTTTGTTTCAAAGGGCAGGGATGGAGTGACCTACATTTGGGGGATTATCATCAGGCCTTCGGACTTTGATCCTTCAAAAAAATACCCGGTGATTGAGGATATCTATGCCGGTCCTCACAACAGTTTTGTTCCAAAGAGTTTCAGGGGCCAGGCCACATCAATGCATCAGCTTGCCGAACTCGGTTTCATCGTGGTGAAGATAGACGGGATGGGTACGTCGAACCGTTCCAAGGCCTTTCATGATGTATGCTGGAAGAATATCAGGGATGCCGGTTTCCCTGACAGGATACTGTGGATAAAAGCCGCGGCGGAAAAGTATCCTTACATGGATCTTGAGAGGGTTGGTATTTACGGCACTTCTGCCGGAGGGCAGAACGCTGCAGGCGCAGTTTTGTTTCACCCTGATTTCTATAAGGTTGCAGTTGCTTCCTGCGGCTGCCACGATAACAGGATGGATAAGATGTGGTGGAATGAAGCCTGGATGGGCTGGCCTGTGGGAGTGGAGTACTCCGAATCGTCCAATGTTGACAATGCCTGGAGGCTTAAGGGCAAACTGCTCCTTCTCAACGGGGAGATGGACTACAATGTAGATCCCTCATCGACTGTTCAGCTGGTAAATGCACTTATCAAGGCGAATAAGGATTTTGAATACGTGCTGCTTCCCGGAGCCGGTCACACCAGCGGCGGTGTTTACGGGGAGCGAAAACGCCGGGATTTTTTTGTCAGACACCTTCTGGGGCTTGATCCTCCCGACTGGAACATGCTTGAGAAATGATATTTTTTTGTGAAATTTGCGGCCCAAGTGTACAGTAAGGGAAATACTATTTTCTGGGCAATTATTGCATGTCTTCTCTGGTCGACCGCCTATGCCGGTATAAAACTCGGGCTGCAGTACGACACTCCGCTTCATTTTGCAGGTTTGAGATTCATGATTGCCGGTCTTATGCTGCTTCCGTTCACGGTCAGGCCGTCAAGCTACATAAGGATGATAAGGGAGCATTACAGGCTGGTTCTTTCTGTCATGGTTTTGCAGACAGTGATGAATTACTCGCTGTTTTACCTTGGCATGAATCTGATTCCCGGAGCCCTGGGTGCAGTGATCGTGGGATCGCAGCCTCTTATAACTGCAATTGTTGCAGCCATGATGAATAAAGAGGAGAAGCTTAATAGAAGCAAGATAATAACCATCGTGTTCGGCATATCCGGGGTTATTCTTATAAGCGCCGACAGGCAGGCTTTAAGGATCGGGACGGCCATTGAATTTGTGGGAGTGATTTTGATCCTTGGCGCCAACATAGCCTCTTCCGTAAGCAATGTGTTCGTTTCCCTGAAAAGCAGGGGAATTAATCCTGTTGTGCTGAGTTCCTTTTCGCTTGGCATAGGAGGACTGATCCTTTACCTTGCTTCCATTCCCATTGAAGGCACGCTAAGGGTTCACAGGCCCTTCCTGTACTGGGCCGATCTTGCATGGCTCAGTTTTATGTCGGCTTTTGCATTCTCAATCTGGTTTAATCTTCTTCAGCGGCCCGGCGTAAAGGTTTCGGAACTTAATCTTTGGAAATTCATTATTCCGGTTGTGGGCGTGATCCTCAGCTGGCTGCTTGTTCCTGGTGAACATCCCGAGATGCTGACATTCGCGGGGATGATCATTATTTCATTGTCACTGGTTCTGTTTTTTGTAACTTCGGGAAGATCAAGACCATTAAGTATTTCAAAGAAATGAAAGACAAGCTAAAATCCCTGTTCCTGTATGCCTTTTTCTGGTTGCTATTTTTCTTCGCCGCCAGACTGCTGTTCCTGATCGGGAATTACGGCGATTCTTCAGAGCTTGGCCTGAAAATTCTTTGCGGAACCTTTAGCAGGGGTCTGAAACTGGATATTTCTGCCACTGCATATATTCTGGCTGTTCCAATGCTTGTTCTTCTGCCTTCAATATGGATAAGGGGAGAATGGTTCAGGCATTTCATGAAAGCCTACACCTGGCTGTTTCTCCTGCTTTGTTCACTTATAGTTGTCGCAGACATTTTTCTCTATTCTTACTGGGGATTCAGGATGGACTACACACCCCTGCTTTATCTTGATAATCCCGGTGAGGTTGTCGCTTCGGTGTCGAATCTTCAGATAGCCGGATTTACCCTTCTTGTTATTTTATTAACAGTTGTATCCGGCTACCTGTACAACAAATTCATCGACAAGCATTTTTCCGACAAGGGAATCACACGCTGCAGGATCCCCGTCACCATTGCTTTCCTGGTGCTTCTGGGATCGCTGATAATACCCATAAGGGGAGGAGTGGGGCTTGCTCCCATAAATGCCGGTTCCGTGTACTTTTGCGACAATATGTTTGCCAATCACAGCGCCGTGAACGTGGTATGGAATGTTGGAAGTTCATGGTTCAACAGGAAACCTTCGGTCAATCCCTATTCCTTTGGTGACCTTGACCGGTCGATCGCGATCAGGGATTCGCTTGTCGCGAAAACCGCGGATCCCGTAATCGTTCTCAACACGAAACGGCCCAATATTCTTGTGGTTATCCTTGAGAGTTTCGGGAATTTCCTGGTAGGACCCCTTGGAGGCGACACTGCCACCACGCCCAATCTGAACAGCTTGTCGGGCGAGGGATTGCTTTTCACAAGATTCTATGCATCGGGCAACCGGACCGACAAGGCTCTTCCTGCCATTTTAAGCGGTTATCCGGCTCAGCCGGCAGTGTCGGTGATAAAGGAACCGAGGAAAACCCAGTCTATGCCGGGCCTGGTCAGGATACTCAATGAGAACGGGTACAAAAGTTCGTTCTGGTATGGAGGAGACATAAACTTTGCCAACATCAATTCATATCTTATAAACTCAGGATTCGGGCAGATAGTAACCATGGAGGATTTTTCACGTGACGACTACAATTCGAAGTGGGGTGTGCATGACCATGTTCTGTTCAATACCCTCCGCGATTCGATGTCGGTAATGGATGAACCCTTTTTCAGGGTAGTCCTGACTCTATCGAGCCATGAACCTTTCGATGTCCCCATGGAGCCCGTCTTTGAAGGCAGTGAAGACCTCGACCGCTTCAGGAATTCAGTGTACTATACTGACAAGTCGCTGGGAAGCTTCATCGAATGGGCAAAAACCAGTGAATGGTGGGACAGGACACTTGTGATTCTGGTTGCTGATCATTGCAGGCTGAGTCGTCCGGAGGACATGGTGTATTCTGAGGATGTTTTTAAAATCCCCATGCTCTGGCTCGGAGGCGCTGTTCGGGAGCCGGGCACCAGAATTGACCGGATTGGTTCGCAGACAGACATTCCTCTCGTGCTGGCAAATCAGATGGGACTCAGCGGAGAATTCCCCTTCTCAAAGGATTTCCTTTCCGAAGGATCCCCCGAATTTGCTTTTTATGTGTATAATGAAGGATTTGGATTTATCACCGACAGTTCAAAGGTAATCTATGATCACAAGCTTGGAGAACCTGTCGTGAGTGAAGGCCCTGATTCAGAACGCGATCTCAGGCTTGGAAAGGCATTCCTGCAGGTATTGTACGATGACTATATGAAAAGATAGATTTCCCCTGATATTCAGGTTCAGGTCAGAGATTTTCAAACTCAATCTCTTCGTCATCGCGGACCTCAACTATCCTGCCGTTTTCGCATTTGATGGTTCTGGCGCTGAATTTCTTGACAATGGTATAGTTATGAGTGGCGATTATCACGGCCCTTCCGGTTTTGCTTATGTCCCTCAGCAGACGGATAATCCCTTCGGAGGTTTCGGGATCGAGGTTTCCTGTCGGTTCATCGGCAAGGATTATTTCCGGGTTGTTAAGAAGGGCCCTGCCTATTACCACTCTTTGCTGCTCGCCGCCGGAGAGCTGATGGGGCATCTTGTAGCCCTTGAGGTTTAACCCAACCTTTTCGAGAACCTCATTAATCCTCTTGTCAATGTCTTCCCTGTTTTTCCAGCCCGTAGCTCTCAGGACGAATTCCAGGTTTTCGTTTACCGTTCTGTCGATCAGCAGCTGGAAGTCCTGGAATACTATTCCGATTTTTCTTCTGAGGTAAGGGATCTCCTTCGGCCTTATTTCCGAAAGATTGTAGCCTGCAACCATTCCCGTGCCTTCCTTCAGCGGCAGCTGTACATTCAGGGTTTTGATCAGGCTTGTTTTACCGCTTCCTACTTTTCCCACCAGATATAGGAATTCACCTTTTCGCACATCCAGGCTGACATCAGTCAGTACCAGATGATCCTGCTGCCAGATGTTGCAGTTTGAAAGTTCGATAATTTTATCGGATGAATGATTTTCCTGCATCACGTTTTGTTGATTCTGTAAAGAAAGCAAAGAATTAATAAATAACATTTATATGTTGATAAAATCAGTAATAATGGCCTGAAGCCACCGTTTTATAATTGTATTTTTGCTTGTGCTAAACATAATCTGTATTGGATTTATGTTATTTATTATAAAATAGTTATCGGGCCGGGAGTTTTTCCCGGTTCCTTATGCGTTTCGTGTATGGAAGGCTAAAAAGCGTAAGTTATGAACATTAAAAAGCTACTCTTAATATTTAATCTTTTTTTTGTTGCTGCCGCGCAGGCATTTCCGCAGGCTGCATTCTCCGGTGAAGACCAGAGGTCGGCTTTCGGCAGAGCCATGGATCTTTTCAACAAGGAAAAGTACGCACCTGCCATAAGATTGTTCGATTCCTATATCAGGGATAATACGGACAACAACAGTACCCGGGCAGATGAGGCTGAGTATTATGCAGCCCTCTCGGCACTACGGCTTTACAACCCCGATGCCGAATACAGGATGCTGGTCTATATGGCACGTCATCCCGAGAGTCCCCGGCTGAATGAGGGCAGGGTCTCCCTGGCTGATTATTTTTACCAGAACAAAAGCTACAGAAAGGCATCCGCCTATTATGAAACTGTAAACCGTTATGAACTGAGTGAGGAAAAACAGGCAGAGTACTATTTCAGGTACGGCTATTCCCTTTATGTAAAGGGCGATAAGGCCAAAGCGCTCACGATGTTTTCGGAAATAAAGGACAAGGATACCGAATATACGGCCCCGGCCATTTACTATTTCAGTCATATAGCTTATGAACAGGAGATGTATGAGACCGCTTATGAAGGTTTCAACAAGCTGAGGGGAGATGAGACATTCGGTTCGATAGTGCCTTTCTATATCACTCAGATACTATATCTGAAAAAGGATTATGACGGCATACTGGAGATATCTCCGGAGCTGCTCGGTTCAGCTCCAAAGGAGAGGGCTATCGAAATGTACCGCTTTATCGGGGATGCTTATTACAATAAGGGTAATTACACTGAAGCCCTGACTTACCTTGAGCAATACAACGCTGGTGCAAAAACGAGCGAGCGGGAGGATAAGTACCAGCTTGGTTTTTGCTACTATAAAACCGGAAACTACGATCAGGCAATTAAAACCCTTCTAAGCGCGGGCGCCCGGAATGATGAATTGAGCCAGAACATCTGGTTTGTTCTTGGTGACAGTTATCTGAAGACGGGGGACAAGAAGAGGGCACAGTTTGCCTTCGGGCAGGCATCCAGGATGAGCTTTGACGATAAGCTTAAGGAAGAGTCGCTGCTGGCATTTGGAAAGCTTACATATGAAACATCAACTTCGCCCTTCGGCGAAGCCATAGCTGCATTTCAGGAATACATTGAGCTGTATCCGAATTCACCAAGGATAGAGGAAGCATATAACTATCTGGTGTCTGCATTTACGGAGCTAAGGAACTACCAGGCAGCTTTATCGGCCTTAGACAGAATAAAGAACAGGGACCCGCGGCTTGAGGCTGCCTTTCAGAGGGTTGCTTTTTACAGGGGACTGGAGCTTTTCAACAACATGCAGATTGAACAATCGATTGACATGTTCGACAAATCGCTTCTCTATGAAAGGCATAACAGGGAGCTGAGGGCAAGAGCCATTTACTGGAGAGCCGAAGCAGAATACAGGATCGGAATGTTTGAGGCGGCAAGGAATGATTACATAACCTTTATGGGAATCCCCGGAGCAATGAAGCTGCCTGAAGCATCGCTGCTGAGGTACAACCTCGGGTATGTCTATTACAACCTGAAGGATTACAATAAAGCTCTGACGGAATTCAGAACCTTTGAATCGGCATTTGCGGGGGTTAAGCCTGAGCTGCAGTATGACACGAGGCTCAGGATCGCTGATTGTTATTATATTAACACTAATTACAATCAGGCGATCAGCTATTACGACATGGTTATCTCATATGGAAAGGAAAATGCCGATTATGCCTTGTACCAGAAGGGTTTCTGCCTGGGCCTTACTAATAATAACAGGGGCAAGACCGAGATTCTTACACTTCTGACAACAAGATATCCCTCATCACCTTATGTGCCGAGCGCGATTTATGAAAGGGGCAGGGCATATCTTGTGCTGGAGGATTACCGCAGGGGTGAAGCCGACTTTGTAAACATAATAGCTAACTATCAGTCGAGTTCGTTTGTTCCGCAGGCTATAGTCCAGCTTGGGCTGCTGTACTATAATCAGGGTCAAAATGAGAAGTCGGTGGCTCAGTTCAAAAAGGTGATTGAGAATTATCCTTCCACACCGGAGGCCCGGTATGCAATGACCGGCCTGAAGAATGCCTACGTCGAGATGAATGATGTTGAAAGCTACTTCGCCTATGTAAGAAACCTGGGATACGGAGATGTAAGTGCAACGGAAAGGGATTCACTTCTTTATGTTTCGGGTGAGAATCTTTACATAGCCGGTAATTGTACCAGGGCATCGGAGGTGTTCAGGAATTACCTTAAGGAATTCTGGAACGGAAGTTTCAGGCTCAACGCGCAGTTTTACCTGGCAGAATGCCTTAATTCGTCGGGAAAGAAGGATGAGGCTCTGGACTATTACAGGGAGGTAATAGAAACTCCGAACAACCAGTTCATGGAGCAGGCCTTGATTTCTGCATCGGCCATCCTGTACGAAGAAGAGGAGTATTCTGATGCCTTTGCCTATTATGAGATGCTCGAAAAGGTCACAGCAATCCCTGAGTTCAGACTGACTGCCATAAGGGGCCAGCTCAGGTCGGCTTACCAGGACGGAGATGCACAGAAGAGCATTCTTGTCTCAGACCGGATAAGAAAGGCTGCAAACATACCTGAAGAGCTAACGCGTGAGGCAGTTTTCATAAGCGCCAAGGCACACTACAGCCTGAACGAGTTTGATACGGCACTAAGGGATTTCAGGATAACTTCTGGTGAAGTCGTCAGCGCCGAAGGAGCTGAATCAAAATACAGGGTTGCCGAGATCATGTTCAGAAATGGAAACGTCGATGAGTCGGAGAATATAGTGAATCAGTTCGTAGCCCAGAATTCCCCGCATCCCTACTGGACAGCCAGAATGTTCCTGCTGCTCGCGGACATAAGCATAAGGAAAGGAGACACCCTTCAGGCCAGGGCGACACTTCAGAGCCTTCAGGAGTACTATACTGTCAGCGACGACGGCATACTGGATGAGGTAAAGGCCAAACTGGCTTCACTCGATAAGTGACAATAAAATTATTGTAAAAAGAAAACAATCTGAGATGATAATAAAGAAAAGCATATTTGTCCTGATCCTGTCCCTGATAATCTGCGTCCCACTCCGGGCGCAGGAGCAGGATCTTAAAAGAGAAGTGACTCTTTACAATCCCTACAAGCCTTCTCTTTCGGATGCCAGGAAGCTTAGCTTTCTCCCTGACATAAATGACACCGCGAGTGTCAATCCCGTGTTTTCGTATGATGTCAATTCAGAAGCATTCAACCCAACCCATTCCATAAGCCCCATCAAGTCGGCTTCGCTTCTTTCCGATCCTCTTCCAAAGCTTTACAAAAGCTATGTCAGGCTGGGCCTTGGAAACAATTCAACGCCTCTTGGTGAACTGAGCATAAGCAATCACAGGTCGAAGAAGGGAGCTGCCGGGATTTATGCAAAGCACTATTCGTCGAATGGAAAGGTGCCGCTCGAGAATAAGCAGAAGGTGTATGCAGGATTCATGGACAATGATGCAACGGTGTACGGCAGAAAATTCTTCGATAAAAGTTACGTGGATCTCACTGCCGATTTCATGCAGAAAGTCAGGTATGCCTACGGCTACAATACCGAAACCCCATATGAATTCCTGAAGAAGAATATCAGGCTGAGCTATATCGATGCGGGTGCCAGCTTATCTTTTGTGTCCCTTAACCTCGATTCTGCCGATCTCTCGTACGATCTGGGAGTATCATACGATTATTTCCGCAACGCGGGTGACGGCAATATGAATCATGTGGGTTTCAACGGGAAGATGGCTGCCCTTTATAAAGGATTTTACCTGGGCGGAGGACTGGATATTGATCACTATACACTTTCAAAGTCGCTTGGGATCGATCCCAAGTACATTCTTACATTTAGTCCTTTCGTAAAGAAAAGCACCGATCAGTGGAATTTTCACCTGGGAGCAGGGCTTTCGCTTGAAAAGAACCTTGACTCAAAAGTAAAGGCCTATATTCATCCCGATCTTGAATTCGGTTTTAGTGTTGTTCCACAGTATGTCAGATTCTTTGCAGAACTGGGAGGAAGGCTGGAGAACAATGAACCTATGAATATTATCAGGGAGAATCCCTTTCTGTTACCTGGCAGACCGATTTACTGCATTCCCAATACTAACCATGCGATTGTCATTTCTGCAGGTCTGAAAGGAAACAGCGGAATCGGAGGCAATTATGTTCTGTCTGCTTCATATTCCATTGTCAACAAAATGATATTCTATTCAAACATATTCTATCCTCCTACGTCAGGAATGGATCAGAGGGGTAATTACTTCACGATTCAACCGGATGATGCCGAAGTATTTAATGTTCATGGTGAACTCAGCGGAAAATTCTCCAAAAGAATGTCCTTCAACAGCTCTGTCGATTACTATAAATACACCCTTTCGGCGAATCAGTATGCATGGAACAAGCCGGACTGGAAAGGCAGGATGGGATTATTTTACAATCTCAGGGACAAGATCATTGCAGGAGCTGAGGTCACGGCGCTCGGAAGCAGGAAGCTTCTGGTGGGCCAGCTGGCCATGATCCCAGTGGGAGGAGGGGTGACATCTGATTCCAGGGTGATCGAACAGCCCGTTCATGTAAACCTGGGCTTGTCGGCCGAGTACAGGTATACAAGGATCTTGTCGTTCTGGGTCAAGGTCGACAACGTTTCGTGGAACAGGTACTATGAGTGGGCTTTCTATCCATCGCAGATGTTCAACATCATGGCCGGTTTCAGCTACAGTCTCTGAAAAGTCTTGTTTTTACATCTTACGTGGGAGTGTTTTTAAGTTTTTTCAGTTATATCCATAGCTGTCGGTACTGATTGTTTCATGTTGGCACTGACTGCTTAATTGCTGCCGGCATATATGTTTTGCCGGGTATCCGATTGTTAATTTCTTCACCAAATTGTGCATTTCATTTAACAGGATTTTAACTAAAAATTCTGTAAAAAGAGCTAATTTTGTTTGATTAATCAAACAGCATGAAATCAGATTATTAAGCATTGAAATATTAGTTAATTATGGCATATGTGCAGGTTGTTGCATGATGTTTTTTAATGTATTTGAAAGATGAGTGAGATTGAAAAAAATTTGCAGGAAGACGCTGATTACTCCGCGGGGAGTATACAGGTTCTGGAAGGTCTTGAAGCGGTAAGGAAGAGGCCTGCAATGTACATTGGCGATACGGGTGTCAGGGGATTACATCATCTTGTATATGAGGTTATTGATAATTCTATTGATGAAGCGCTTGCAGGCTATTGTACAAGGATAGATCTGGTAATTCATGAAGATGGGTCGCTCACCGTTACGGATGACGGCCGCGGAATACCGACCGACTATCATGAGAAGGAAAAGAAATCGGCACTTGAGGTTGTTATGACCGTTCTTCACGCAGGCGGTAAATTTGACAAGGGATCGTACAAGGTTTCCGGAGGTCTTCATGGTGTCGGTGTGTCGTGCGTGTGCGCCTTATCATCGGAGATGACTGCCACGGTAATGAGGGAAGGAAAGCTTTTCAGACAGAAGTATGAACGAGGCAAACCGGTAACCGGAGTTGAAGTTATCGGAAAAACCGATACCTCCGGTACCATTATTAACTTTAAGCCCGACCCTGCAATCTTCCAGACTACCGTTTTCAATTGTGAAATACTTTCGACCAGGCTAAGGGAACTGGCCTTTCTGAACAAGGGAATTCTTCTTACAATTACCGATGAAAGGGAACTGGTTGAGAATGGGAACGGGGGAAAAATCCGCCGGGAGGAATTCAAGTCGGAGGAAGGCCTTAAGGAGTTTGTGGAGTATCTCGACGGCAACAGGGAGCGCCTGATAGAAAGGCCCATACATATAGTTTACGACAAGACGGAAATACCTGTTGAGATAGCTCTCCAGTACAATAACTCTTTTTCGGAGAACGTCCATTCTTATGTAAACAATATCAATACCATTGAGGGAGGAACGCATCTGGCAGGATTCAAGAGGGGATTGACAAGAACCCTCAAGAAATATGCTGATGATTCGGGAGCGACGGCAAAGCTGAAATTTGACATTAACGGGGACGATTTCAGGGAAGGACTGACTGCCATCATCTCAGTGAAGGTTGCAGAGCCTCAGTTTGAAGGTCAGACCAAGACCAAGCTGGGTAATACGGATGTAATGGGAGCAGTGGATGTGGCAGTAAGTACGATGCTTTCAAACTATCTGGAAGAGAATCCCAAGGATGCAAAAAGCATTGTTCAGAAGGTAATACTTGCGGCAACGGCACGGCATGCTGCCAGAAAAGCCAGGGAACTGGTTCAGCGCAAAACGGTTCTGTCGGGATCGGGATTGCCGGGAAAACTGGCTGATTGTTCCGATCGTGATCCCGAGAAATGTGAGTTGTTCCTTGTTGAGGGTGATTCTGCAGGAGGAACGGCCAAGCAGGGCCGCGACCGCCGTTTTCAGGCAATACTTCCGCTGAGGGGTAAGATCCTGAACGTTGAAAAAGCAATGGAACACAGGATCTATGAAAGCGAGGAAATAAAGAATATTTTCACTGCCCTTGGAGTCAGCATAGGAACTGAAGAGGACAGCAAGGCGCTCAATACTTCAGGACTGAGATATCACAAGATCATCTGCATGACTGACGCCGACGTCGACGGATCGCATATCGACACGCTCATCATGACCTTTTTCTTCAGGTACATGCAGGATCTGATAAAGGGTGGATACCTGTACATTGCAATGCCTCCTCTTTACCTGGTAAAGAAAGGAAAGAATGAAAGGTATTGCTGGACGGAAGAGGAAAGAGAGGCTGCCGTGAAGGAATTCGGCATGGGGAAAGACGCTTCCGTAACGGTTCAGAGATACAAGGGTCTTGGTGAAATGAACGCTGAACAACTCTGGTCCACAACCATGAACCCTGAGACCCGGACAGTCAAGCAGGTTACCATCGACAGCGCGGCCGAGGCTGACAGGATATTCTCAATGCTTATGGGAGATGAAGTTCCTCCGCGCAGGGAGTTCATCGAAGCTCATGCTAAATACGCGAGAATCGACGCGTAACCGGCATTGAAGTGTTCAGTGCTTTTCAATTGTTTCGAGCAGCAGCGCTTCGATGCCTGCAATGACGGCTTGTGAAGATCCCGAATAATTGTTGACCATTATGCTGAAGGCCATTTCCCTGCCCGACCCGGTAGTGAAATACCCGGCATAGCACCTTGTCCTGGTTATAGAGCCACTTTTAGCCTTAAGCCTGTTGCTGAATTCAGGCCGGCGGAAGGTATTTTTCAGCGTGCCTTCCTTTCCTGCTTCAGGAAGCGAATTAATGAAAGCTTCAGGATTGGCTGCCTTGTTTTTCATATAAAGTAAAAGATCTGTAAGTCCCTTCGCGGTCACCGCGTTGAGTGGTGACAATCCGCTGCCGTCCTCAATGAAGAAACCTCTTGTATCCACACCTGCTTCATTCAGAAAGCTGTAAAGAACTTCTATTCCCGCTGAGCCTGTCCCTCGTCCCCTGAACTGAAGGCCCAGCTCTTTGAGAAGATGCTCGGCGTACAGGTTGACGCTTTCATGATTAAGGACCTCTGCAATGGCCGACAGGGGAGGGGATTCTACCTCGGCAATAATGGCAATTTCTTCAGAAGCACGGTTTTCAATCCTGAATGTTGAGGCTTCCTGCCTGACCACGATGCCCGCGGAATCGAGCATACGGTCAAAGAGCGAAGCTATCAGCAGGGGAGGATCGGGAATTGAGGCTTTCAGAACGAAGTCGTCCCTGTTTACGGGGATTGTGCCTGCCATCCATCCGGATTTTCCATACGGTGCGGCAAAAACATAGCCCTTGTCGGAGTTTCCGTATGCCTTGAGCTGGTTTGATAGCTCATAGCGGCATATAGCAGGGTTATAAGCGATTACTTCCGGAACTGAACCTTCAGAGGAAGTTCTGAAGTGAATCTTGAAGGTATTGTCGAAAACAGACAATCCGTATACTCCCGCACCGTAATAATTGCCGATATCTTCCCATAGCCACTTTGGAGGCACAGGCTGATAGTCGTACCTCGAATCGTCGCATATCACCCTGCCGTTTATTGTTTTGATGCCTGCCTCCTTCATCCTTTGTATCCAGGCTGAAAGGAAGTTTCCGTAATGTTCCCGGAAATATGGGGATCCCAGGGCCGGATCGCCGCCACCCATAATAATAAGGTCGCCTGTAATCACTCCTGTCCTGTTGTTAAGACTGCCCGTATAGCCCAGACGTGTTTTGAAATGATAGTGAGGGCCAAGAAGTTCCAGGGCCGCGGCCGCTGTCACAATTTTCAGAACAGAGGCGGGCATCAGGCTTTCTCCCGGATTGTATTCCATTATGGTTCTTCCGTTGGCGGCATCAGCAATGCATACTGAAACAGAGGCGCCTGACATGGCCGTATCGGATAGAAAATATTTCAGCGCTGTATTCTGAGCTTCAAGTGCAGGTAAAAAAAGCAGCAGGAGTATTAATGTGAAGCAGTTTCTTGACATGATGATCAGGATTTGTTCTGTTCAAGGGTTGACAGAAGGCCGCAGGCAGCATTTATATCAATTCCCCTGCTGGCCCTGATAGTAGCTATAATGCCCTTCGCGTTCAGGGCATCCCTGAAGGCTAAAGTTTCCATTTCCCCGGGACTGGAGAACTCTGATCCCGGCAAGGGATGGAATCTAATAATATTTATTCTGCATCTGATGCCATTAAGTATCCTGGCCAGTTCCCTTACATGGCGGGGAGTGTCGTTTATTCCCCTGAAGAGAATGTATTCGAAGGACACCCTTCTTTGCCTGTTGAAATCAAAGTTCCTTATGATGTTGAGAACTTCATCAACCGTGTTTGTTTTTTGTATGGGCATTAGCTTCCGGCGCTCCTCATCAAAGGGGGAGTGAAGGCTAACAGCCAGATGGCAGCGGCATTTTTCAAGAAATTCCTGCAGTCTGTCGAGGATTCCGACAGTGCTCACAGTGATTCTTGTCGGGCTCCATCCGTAGCCCCAGTCGCCCGTAAGGATTTCCAGGCTTTTAAGAACCTCATCCAGGTTGTCGAGAGGTTCTCCCATTCCCATATATACCATATTTGTGATCTGCCTGTATTCGGGAATGCTTCTGAACTGGTTGAGAATCTCATTTGATGAAAGGTTTCCCTGAAATCCCTGTTTGCCTGTCATGCAGAACACGCATCCCATTTTGCATCCGGCCTGTGAAGATACGCAGATGGTGGACCTGTCCCTGTCGGGTATCAGGGCAGTTTCAATAAACTTTCCGTTCTGCACCGGGAAAAGGTATTTCCTTGTTCCGTCGGAACTGACTGAAGTCTTGAGGGGATCGGTCAATCCCAATTCATAATACTCCGAAAGCGCCTCTCTCATTCTTTTTGAGAGGTTTGTCATATCTTCAACCGACCTTATCTCCTTACGGTAAAGCCAGTCAGCTATCTGTCTTGCGGCAAATCCGGGCATCCCTGTCCGCTTTGTAATGGCAATCAGTTCATTCAATGTCTTACCGTAGAGTTTTTCCTTTTGCATAAGGCTGCCTGTTGTTCGTCCGGATGTTTATTATGAAAGATTATTCTGTTCCGCGTATCCGGGTCTTCAGATCTGCCGGGGCGCTGACAAAATGACCTGACAGTGCCGAAGCAATGGCAGAAACCGTCATGCAGGGGCTGCCTGACAGGCTTTCAAATTCGCCGCCTCTCCCTAATGTCCTGTTGTAAAGGTGTTTTAAGATTAATGGATATCCGGGATTAAAAAGGCCTTTCCTGTTGTCTATAATAATGTTGACTGTATTTATGAAATCGTTGTTCTTTCCCTGGTATTTGTTAAAAGGCGTTGTCATCAGTGTTAAATACTTGTTAAATATTTGTCAGTCATCAATAAACAACAAAAAAAAGCATAAAATTTGTTGATCGGAAATAAGCGAAATGCTTACAAATATATGAATCTTTTATAAAGGCATTAAATTTGAACATAGGGATATGGAATTAATGGAAGTATAATCAAAACACACGACAGATATGAAACTGAGATATTTATTAGGGGGTTTTATCACGGCGCTGCTAGGGGCTGTTATAGCTCTGTTTGCCTACACGAAAATCGTTGAAAAGCGGACCGTGAATCAGATCATCGAGCAATCCAGGCCGTATGACCGGAATGCTGAGGCTTTGCTTACATCCTTATCGATGCAGGAAGGTCAGATTGATTTTACATATGCAGCCGAGATGACAGTTCACGCGGTTGTTCATGTCCGCACAAAGAGTGTGGTTGCCCCGAGGGCTTCAAATCCCTTTTTTGATTTCTTTTACGGCGACCGTTACACACCCCGGCCGAGGGAAGTGAAGGGATATGGCTCAGGAGTCATTATCTCTGAAGACGGGTACATCATTACCAACGATCATGTTATTGATGACGCTGAGAATGTTGAAGTAAGGCTAAATGACAAGAGGGTGTTCGAGGCCAGGATAATCGGGAAGGATCCCACTACCGATATTGCTCTGCTTAAGATTGATGCTAAGGGTTTGCCATTTATAAAGTACGGTGATTCCGATAAGCTGAGGCTGGGTGAATGGGTTCTTGCAGTGGGCAATCCATTTTCGACCAGTGAACTGGATCTGACATCCACGGTTACGGCAGGCATTGTAAGTGCAAAAGGCAGAAATCTCAACATACTTGACAGTGAGCTTAGGATAGAATCATTCATTCAGACTGATGCCGCTCTCAATATGGGGAACAGCGGAGGAGCTCTCGTTGACACGAAGGGTCTGCTCGTTGGAATTACCTCTGCCATCGTATCGCCCAGCGGGGCTTACGCGGGGAATTCCTTCGCGATTCCAATATCACTTGTAAGCAAGGTTGTTGATGACCTTAAGCAATATGGTGAAGTGCAGAGGGCGATAATCGGTGTCAATATTACCGAGGTTAGCCAGGAGGATGCTGATAAGCTGAAGCTTCCCGGAGTAAGGGGTGCCCGTATCACCGGAGTTGTTCCTGATGGAGCCGCCGAGGCAGCCGGTCTGAAAGAAAATGATATCATTGTAAGTATCGATGGCAAGGAAGTAAATTCTCCCTCAGAACTCCAGGAGTATGTGAGCAGGAAGCGACCCGGCGAAAAGGCGAGTATCACTTACTTCAGGAATGGAAAGAGATCCACCATCACCTTAACGATGAGAAATGTAGCTGGTAATACCGATATTGTAACGCCTGGTATGGGCGCCGGTTCCACCGTGTATGGAGCCCGTCTGGAAGCACTTGAGCCTGCTGATATGAAAAAGTATGATATTGACCATGGAGTTAAGGTTGCGGATGTCAGCGACGGCAGATTCAAGGACCTTGGGATAAAGAAGGGTTATATCATCCTGAATGTAAACGGCAAGGATGTAAAATCTGCATCTGACGTACGTCAGGCAACATCCGGCGGGAAGGACTTAAGATCCATTGAAGGTATCCAATCGAACGGAACCATATTCAGGTATTCATTCAGGAACTAAAGATAAGTCCTGACAACAAGTTGATGCACAGGGATGTAAACTTATGAACATCCCCTGTGCATAACATTGTTTTAAATCTTTGTTTAAGAACTAAAAAAGCAATATCTTTGCGAAAATTTTTTTGGAGGCATAATGAGACAACTAAAGATTACCAAATCCATAACAAACAGGGAGAGCGCATCACTTGACAAGTACCTTCAGGAGATTGGTAAAGAGGAGTTGATATCGGTAGAAGAAGAGGTTGAACTTGCACAGAGGATCAAAAAAGGTGACCGCCTTGCTCTTGAAAAGCTTACCAAGGCTAATCTCAGGTTTGTTGTTTCGGTAGCAAAGCAATATCAGAATCAGGGATTGAGTTTACCGGACCTTATAAATGAAGGTAATCTTGGATTGATCAAGGCTGCTGAGAAGTTTGATGAAACGAGGGGATTCAAGTTTATCTCGTATGCTGTGTGGTGGATCAGGCAGTCGATACTTCAGGCTTTAGCCGAGCAGTCGAGGATAGTGAGGCTTCCTCTTAATCAGGTTGGTTCGCTGAACAAGATAAACAAGGCTTTTTCGAGATTTGAACAGGAAAATGAAAGAACGCCGTCGCCGGAGGAGCTGGCTGAGGTTTTGGAGATTCCTAAGGAAAAAGTTACTGATACCCTCAAGGTATCGGGTCGTCATGTGTCAGTTGATGCTCCCTTTATTGAAGGTGAGGACAACAGTCTGCTTGATGTGCTCACAAATACCGATTCACCTGTGGCCGACAAGCTTCTGATGGATGAGTCGTTATCGCGCGAGATTTACAGGGCTCTTGCCACGCTTACCGAACGCGAGAGGGATATAATCAGATTTTTCTTTGGCATAGGGTGTCAGGAAATGACTCTTGAGGAGATAGGAGAGAAATTCGGTCTTACCCGCGAAAGAGTAAGGCAGATAAAGGAGAAAGCTATAAGAAGGTTAAGGCATACATCCAGAAGCAGATTGCTGAAGGGGTATCTTGGTTAGAGTTTGTGGTTCATGGAAAAATAAAGGGGCACCCGCGGGTAGTCCCTTTTTTGTTTATAGCGGTACGCGGATCTTCCCCCCGTGCCCTGTGCCCCGTGCCCTGTGCCCCGTGCCCTGTGCCCCGTGCCCCGCGCCCTGTGCTCTGTGCCCCGTGCCCTGTGCCCTGTGCCCCGCGCTCTGTGCTCTGTGCCCCGCGTGTTATAAATTGCAATTTTTCAATTTAAAACCCAGCCGGTAACATTCCACTTATAATCAAAATTATATTACGAAGAAATCCCATTCCATTTTTTTTTGAAAAAAGTATATGAAATCATCAGAGGATTGAGTATTTTTATAATTATATAGGAACAATTGTCGTTAAGGGGGTCCTGAAAGTTTAAAACAGCTAAAATGACATAGAAATGAAGTATTTAGTATTATTTCTTTTCTTTTTTGCCAATACGTTTCCAGTCATTTCCTCATGTCCGTTTACGAAGAATGAAGACTTTGTTTCATTATCTGATAACCAACAGCAGACTCCTTTCAGCTTTTTTAATCCTGTTCCTCCGGTAATCAGGACGACCGACAGGGCCGATCTTAGTTTCTCGGTCAATAATGCCATTGTAAATCAGTACAGGTACATGCTTGTGGTTCCGGATCCCGGAAAAATGGAATTCAGCAGGTCGCTGCTGAACTGGTCGCCATGGAAGAACAATGCATTTACAGATATCATTATTACAAAATTATCACAGGAAGGAAAGTACACCCTGATAATTGAGTACAAGGTTTATGGTTCTTCAGAGGCCAGAAGATTTGAAAGATCCTTCGATGTGCAGAGTCCCTCAGCCGGAGCTGCCGTAAGGGGAGGGGATGCGGGTACAGGAACAAATACAGCAGCCGGAGAAGCAACACTCAGCTCCAATCCGGAGGCTATGCTGGCTGAAGCCCTTAAGAAGCAGGACAAGGCCTTGCTGATTGAATCGCTTAAAGGCGGTGCCGGTCTGGGCTTTAAGGGAGAGTATGGCGGAAATATCTATCATTTGCTTAATGACAGTCTTGTCGACAATCAGCTGATGGATATTCTTGGTGATAAGGGATTCGGGATAAATGAGAAAGACTCATTGGGGAATACTCCCCTCCATATTGCAGTGATGTCCAGGGAAAGAGAGTATACAAAGGCGCTTTTGAACCATAAAGCCATTCCCGACATACTGAACAATATTGAACTTGCCCCCCTGCACCTGGCAGCTTTCCTTAATGATGCCGAAGCTGCACGGGATATCCTGGACAAGGGAGCAGCTAAAATAGATATCATTGGTAACTCGGGATATACTCCTCTTCATATTGCTTCCCTTATGAATAATATCGAGGTAGTGAGGGATCTGGTAAATATCGGGGCAGAGACACGCGTTAAAACAGTGCAGAATCTTAATTCCCATCAAATTGCAGGCATACAGGATAATAAGATTGTAAAGAAAATCGTAGGATCAGATGGTCGGGCGAAGCTGAATAAGGATGAGATTTCAGCGATTGCCGGTATAACCCGTATGGACCAGGTTAAGCTGAATCCTCAGTTTGATGTTAATCTGCTATATAATAAGGAGCTGTTAAAAAAGAGAAAGCAAGCCAAAGTTGCCGGGATAATATCTGTTCCGGTATTCGCGGTGGGAACTGCCGGAGCTGTTTACTTCAGATCGGAAGCCAACAAGAATTATTCGGCATACAAGAATGCAGATACTATGGAACAGGCACGTCAATACTATGACAAGACGCTTGAACTTGATATGTATTTCTACATCTCAGGGGGTGTATCACTTACATCGCTGTTTGGAATAGTTTATTCAGCGATTAAAAAGGAGAATATCACAACCAGAATGAGGAAAACGCTTTACTAAAAGGCTATTAGGATTTGAATATGACTGTTAAGTTACAACAAATTAGATTGATACGACCTGAAAACATTCTCCTGTTATTGATAACTGCCATTTTTCTGATATCGGGCAGCAGTTGCAGGGAGGATTTCTTATGGGGTACCAGAGTAGGGGATCTGACTTATTCCGGTGAGGTAAAACTGCTTGGAGCACAGGAGATGAGCCTGCTTTCGGAGGTCACTGATAATGGGATGGTTTTCAGCGCTTCCAATGCTGAACTTGCAGAACTGAATAATCAGAGTATAATCGTTGCCGGTGTCAGTGAAATAACACCATCAGGTCTGATCAGGAGGGTCACGGGTATCCGGACCGAAGAGAGTTCCCTGATACTTGAAACGGCGGAAGCGACTCTTACAGACGTTGTAAAGGAAGGTGTGATCACCCTGAAGCTTAAGCTTCTTGAGAGGAATTTCTCGCTGAGATCGAGAATGGACGGTGTTCTTGTTACAGGTTCCGGAAAAGCCTTCGAGGGCCTCGCGGTAACACTTGACAATTTTGAACTGTTCAGGGATGGGACAAGGCGGGCTGCCGTTAACGGGGCAATAGGAATCGGTCCGGAGATTGACCTCACAATACATATTAGCTCCAGCAGGATAACA
>JAAYQC010000127.1 GCA_012519515.1 Bacteroidales bacterium
AGAACAGTTACGTGGGTGGGATTTTTACTTCCCGGATAGCTATGAATGGTGCCAACAACCTGGCGTATGGCCTTGATGGTATCTTCAGACTGTTCGGGGATGACTACCTGAATGTAAAATGGTCACAGACCTATGACAGTCAGCTTGATAACACTCTTGGATCGCTCGATCCTTCATTCTTCCTGATTAACTGGCAAAGACGATCGGAGAAAGGATTTTCATATAATGTTGGATATTTTTACTCCGGGCAGGAATTCACTCCCGGAATCGGATTCGTAAGGATGAATGCTGTTCAGGGTGTCAATACTAATCTGCGGTATGGTTGGTTCCCGGGGGAAAACTCAAAACTTTTCGATTATGGGATAGGTGTAAGTTTTGATCGCTTCAACAGATTGGAAGACGGTGAGCTTGAGTCGATGAGTGTTTCTCCTGAAATAGAATTAAGTACGAAAAAAGGCTTCAGGGGGAGTATTGTTGGTGAATATAGTGAAGAAGGGGTAAGGTTCCCTTTCAACCTCTCCGATGACATTGCAATCGCCCCCGGATTATATTCATTCTATGGTATCCGGAGCAGGATCAATACTCCACAAAACAAAATGATTTCGTTTTGGATCAACCTGAACGCGGGACAGTTTTATGACGGAAACCGTAAAGGAACTCAGATAAATGCTAATTTCAACATCTCATCAAGTTTCAGACTGGGTGTGGAATATGAATTCAATGCTCTCAGGTTCCCTGAAAGGTCAGGGGCAAATTCACTCGACATACATTCGATAAATATGAAGGCATTGTGCATGCTCAGCACAAAACTGTCGATCTCGGGTCTCGTTCAGTATTTAAACACCGAAGATGAGCTGATCACTAATTTCAGGCTAAGGTACAATCCACGCGAGGGAAATGATTTCTATATTGTTTACAACGACTTCAGGGGAATCAACCGCCTGAATTCAATTCCGGAAATACCCTCCTTCTTTGGAAAAACAGTGATGGTCAAGTATACACATACTTTTATCCTTTAATGATCACGTACATATAACGCCGGTTACTGTTCCCTCAGTTACATCAATGATATCATATTGTGTGGGGCTAGCGGCTAGCGGCATACGGCGAGCGGTTCGGGGTTCAAGGTTCAAAGCAGTTCGAGGTTCCGGGTTCGGGGCAGAGGTTCAGGGGCCAAACCATTATGCAAGTTTCGTTAAGTGTTCAGGGTTAAACGTTTAGGGTTAAGCGTTTAGCGTTTAGGTTAGCGTTTAGCGTTCAGCGTTCAGTGTGGTCAAATGCCTCATTGTAAGTGACTTGCAAGACCCGCAAGACTTGCACGACTTGCAAGACCAGTCCCTGCGCCCTGTGCCCAAATTGAACCAATAAGTCAAATATCTGAACCGGCAGTTCTTGATTCTGCCTTCTTTCCGGGTTAACTTGTATCAGATTTAAAAGCTGATAAAACATTATCAATATTATAAATATAAATATAAGGAGGTATAATTATGAAAAAGTTATTTGTGCTCTTAATTTCAGTAGGTTTTCTTTTTTCACTCACAGCCAGTGCTCAGTCGTCAGCATGGTACCAGACGCCTGAGGGACAGGTCAGTTGCAAAAAGATCAACGATCAGGGAGACAGGCTTAGAGTTGTGCTTGATAACGGTGAAAAGAAGAACATTCCGGCAGCTTCGGTAAGCTCATACTTTATTGACGACAAGCTGTTTGTGAAAAAGGAGCTTTTTACAGACGGAGTAAAGCAGGAACAATTCATGGAATTCCTGAAAACCAGGGATGACATGAGTCTGTTCTTGTTTTCAGATAAAGGCAGTTACCGTTATCTTGTCTACAAGGGCGACGAGCTGTTTGTTGAAGTACTGGAAGGTAACCGTGATGAATTCATGAGGTTTTTCCACATGAATTAATAACTGAAACGGAGTCATCAGAATAATTGGAAACAAGTCTTCCCGTGGCGGTTTGAAACAATAGTGCAAGTTTTTGGGATTTCACGGCAGACTTGTTCCTTCCGGAGACCCGGGCCAAGTATAAAAAATAACCTGATTCGGATAATTACGGTGGTGATATATGGCAATTCGATATGATCTTTAATGATCTTCTTTGTCAACAGTTAGGTTAGGTTACAAAAGGCTGGCGGTCATATGATACGTCAGCCTTTTTTTCATAAATTTACCGTTCCTGATATCAGGAGACAAAATATTCAGTTATAATGCGGCGTGAAGCATTCATATTGTGTTTTTTGCTCTTTTCCCGCGTGGCCTTTCCCCAGGGTGCCGGGATCAGCTTCGATCGTATTTCAATAAGAGAAGGGCTGGCTGACCATTCCATTAATTGTATAACCCAGGATCATATCGGATTTTTGTGGATAGGAGGGGAGAGCGGACTGTACAGGTACGACGGCTATGAGTTTAAATCCTTTCAGTATAAGCCGGGAGACAAGATCACCCAGCATTTTAAGGATATCTACAGGATAAAAGAGGATAGGCAGGGCTTATTATGGATACTTTCAGAAGTTGGAATAGTGCTTTTCGATCCGGAGTTTTCATGTTCTATGCTGCTTAAACTGTATTCCAATGAGAAAAAGTCGACGGAATTCAATTACAGTCCGGATATTCACATTGACAGCGACGGAGTTGTCTGGGCCACTTACAGGAACGGACTGATAAGGATCTTACCCGACGAAGACCTGAAAAAAATCATGGAATCGGATGTTCCGTTCAAAGAGGATGATGTTTTGACAACAGAGTACTATGAACTGCCTGTTTCAAAGCCCGGAAACGACAATATGGTAACAAAGATTTTCGAGGATAGTGACCGGAATATGATAATCGGAAGCAGCTCCGGGCTGTTTTTATTTGACAAAAAGCAGGGCGATATTCGTGAAATTGCGGGAGAAGAGGATTCGGAAGGTTTAAAATATGTCAGGTCTGTTGTGCAGGATGAAGATCAGTCATACTGGATTGCGGCCGGTGATTATCTCTATAACATGGAAATGCCTGAATCGGGCCTGAATGATGATTGGAATACTGTGACGGGGATTAAGCTGTCCAGGCACAGGATAACCGGTAACCAGATACCGACATCGCTGTTTGTGGACAGTAAAAACAACATCCTTATGGGTACGATTCAGGGATTTTACAGAATCGATAAAGATTCTTCCAGTGGCAATATTATCTACAACCAGTTGGATATTAATGAGAATGATCCTGAATTCTATGGCTATGCAAAGACCATTCTGGACATTTTTGAGGACAGGTCGGGAGTAATATGGACAGCTCAGGATTATTACGGGATAACCAGGTTTTATCTAAACGGCACACGCTTCAATTCTTACCGGGATTTGATAGTCAGGTATTTTGAAAACACGGATATCAATCCTGTATACAAGGACAATAAGGGTTTTCTCTGGGTTGGCACTTACGGTGGGGGGCTGCACAGAATAAAGCTGGATGACTTAAGTGTCAGCCAGTTTGACATGCCTGAGAACAGGAACAATATAATCTGCATGCAGGAAGTTTCTCCGGGACTGTTCTGGCTGGGAACTAGCCGGGGGATAGCAGAATTCAATGTCGCGACTTCCCGGGCCGGCGATCCGTCACCACCGGCATTAGAGCCAATAAATCAGAAAGAGATTCTTATCTGGGACATGCTGAAGGATGAAAACCGTGTCTGGTTTGCTGCGCGGGACGGATTATATGTTTTTGATTCAGTTACGGGTAAGTTGAATCATTATTCCTTTGCAACAAAGGGATCCAGTACAACTCGAAGCACCCCCGTGTTATCGCTGCTAAGAATGAAAAACGGGGATATACTGGCCGCGACCGCTACAAGGGGATTATTTAAGATAAGCTATAATGATTCGGGTCCGGTGATCCTTCAGCTTGCAGACAGCAGGTTTTTATCGGAAAACGGGATTAGTCTCGACCGGCGGCACAGGCTTTTCGAAGACAGCAGTGGATTGTTGTGGGTTGTCGATTATTCGGGATTGCACAGGATGGATCTTAATTCCAGGACGGTTGTACATTACAGGCTCATCGACAGAATAAACTATCCCGATGCCTGGTCGATAGTTGAGGACAGCCGTGAAAATTTATGGATAGGGACGCACTTTGGATTGTGCTGTTTTAATAAGGTTACAGAGGAAGTTAAGATATACAACCGGGAAAACGGTTTGCCTATAATCATCCATGGATTAAATTCCGTTTTTAAGGACACTGACGGCAGGCTTTACTTCGGAGGGATAGGAGGGTTTTATGACTTTCTGCCTGAAAGCCTGATGGTAAATGAATTCAGGCCGCCTGTCGTGATAACTGATTTTCGTGTGTCCGATAAATCCCTTAATGATGACCCATCCGGAGTGTTTGCCGGCAGCACAGATATTCCGTACATGAAGACGGTAAAGCTTAAACACGATCAGAATGATATTTCAATCCGCTTCTCAGCCCTTAATTATATTCATCCTGATAATAACCGTTATTCATACAGGCTCGAAGGATATCAGGAAGAGTGGGTAGATACCGACGCGGACAGTAGAACAGCGGAGTACATGAAACTGAAACCGGGGACATATACCTTTTTGGTCAAAGGCTCCAACAGCGACGGAATATGGAATGAAGAAGTAACATCGCTTAAGATCATTATCCGTCGGCCATGGTGGTCCACCTGGCTGGCCTTATTTGGCTATCTGCTAATCATCACCACAGCAATACTGGGAATTTTCCGCTGGCGTCTTTATGTTCTGCAGAAGGAAAGGGAGGAACTTGAGAAACTTGTTGGTGTCAGGACCATGGAAATACTGGAGCATAACCGTAAAATATCAGAACAGAAAGACCAGCTGGAAAAACAAAACAGGCAGATTCAGGAGACGGAAGAGCTGAAGAACAGGTTCTTTTCAAACATATCCCATGAGTTCAGAACGCCCTTATCCCTCATTATGGGGCCTGCCGAAGAGCTGCTTGACAAATCTCAACTGAACGATAAGGAACGCCGGAAGATAGCTATGATAGCCAGGAATGGACAAAGGCTTCTCAACCTTGTGAACCAGCTTCTCGACCTGTCAAAGATAGATGGCAAGCAGATGACACTGGAACTTATTGAATCAGATGTCATAAAACACTTGAAATCCATTGCCGGATCATTCGTGTCCATGGCGGAGGCAAAAAGCATCAATTTCCAGGTTAAACTGGACAAAAGAGAACTTGTTTCATGGTTCGATTACGACAAGATTGAGAAGATAGCAACGAATATACTGTCCAATGCATTCAAGTTTACCCCGGTGGGGGGTGAAATAAATTTCAGTGCCAGGTATATCAAGGGGGAAAGTTCCGGGATGCCTGTTACGCTTGAGTTTTCTGTGAAGGATACCGGTCCGGGTATACAGGAAAAAAGTCTTGAAAAAATATTCGACCGCTTTTACCAGGTACAGGAAACATTGGGTGCGGAAAATCAGGGTACAGGCATAGGGCTATCCCTTTCGCTCGAACTGGCGAGGCTGATGCATGGTGATATCAATGTTAGCAGCGTTCTGAATTCGGGGAGTGTTTTTACAGTCACTGTTCCTCTGGGAAAAGATCACCTGGATAAGAATGAGTATGTTGAGATAAAGCGCCGGGATGAAATGAGAATTGTCGGAGATTCGGACATATACAGCCATGAGTTTGACGTTTCAGCCGGGATGGAGGAAAAAGATGAAGAAAAAGGTAAGCCCGTAATCCTGATCGTGGATGACAACAGAGATATGCGCGGCCAGCTTTCTGAGAACCTTGAGGGTTTGTATAATGTAAGGCTGGCAGTAGACGGGATCTCCGGGCTTAAAAAAGCGCTCGACCTTATCCCCGATCTAATTGTGACCGATTTGATGATGCCAAATATGGGCGGCATGGAATTATGCAGGCTGGTAAAGGAGAATGAACTTACATGCCATGTCCCGGTAATCATGCTTACCGCGAAGGACACTTCGGAAGACAGGGTTACCGGATTGGAGACCGGAGCCGACGATTACATAGCCAAACCATTCAGGATGCAGGAATTGAAAGCAAGGGTAGCGAACCTGATAAATCAGCGCAGGCAGCTCAGGGAACGCTTCAGCAGGGAGATTATCCTTCAGCCTTCAGGAGTTACAGTCACATCAGCAGATGAAAAGTTTCTGAACAAGGCGATAGCTGTTATTGAAGAGCGGATGAAAGATGAGACATTCAGTCTGGATGAATTTCACAGGGAGATGAACCTCAGCCGGAGTACCATGTTCAGGAAACTCTCGGCCCTTACAGGTCAGTCTCCGACGGAGTTTATAAGAACAATTCGTCTTAAAAGAGCTGCAGCATTGCTGTTGCAGAATTTCGGAAATGTATCCGAGGTGTCGTATGAAGTTGGTATATATAACATATCCTGGTTTAACAGGTCGTTCAAACAGCTGTACGGTGTTTCTCCCGGGGAATATGTAAAAAAGAAAGGTCATGTGGAAAAGCCATGACCTTTCCTCGGCTCTTACTTAAATAACAGCTGTGCAAGCTCGTAAAGGCTCCGCCTCCATGTCTGGAACTCGTGCCTTGTGTTTTCCGAGACATAGGATACTGCATTGATACCTGCCTCCTTTAGTGCAGCGGCTGAATTCACTACACCTTCCGGACGTTCGAAACTGCCGCAGCTAAGGAATATAAGTTTCACCTTCGACTTGTCCTTTATTTCCTCCGGGCTGTAAACTCCGCCGCTCAAAAGGCCGTAATGGGAGAACACATCGGGACGGGCAAGGGTAATGGTTTTTGTTTCCATTCCTCCCATTGACAGACCTGCCATGGCCCTGTGAGGCTGATCGGCTAATGTACGGAAGTTCTGATCGACATAAGGGATCAGTTCGTCGAGAAGAACAGTCTGGAAAGGTTTGATATCGAAATTCTTAAGTCCGCCCATCCTGACATCGTTCGTCATTCCGTAGGTCATTACAATAAGGAAGGGTTTGATTTTTCCCGCGGCAATCAGGTTGTCCATGATAAGGTTTGCATGTCCCTGGTTGCTCCATGCAGTTTCATCCTCGCCCCATCCGTGCTGCAGGTAAAGTACCGGGTAACGTTTCGACTGATCCTTGTCATATTCGGGCGGAGTGTAAACAAATGCCCTGCGCGAGGTATTGGTGCTTGGTGAGGGGAATAGTATCTGCTGCACCCTTCCGTGGGGAACATTTTTAAGGGCGTAAAAGTCCTGATCGTGCGCGGGGATCTCAATTCCGCTTTCCCAGCGTGTTGAACCGTAGAAATTCAAAGTGCCGGGGTCGTTAAAAGTGCCGCCGTCGACGGTCAGCCGGTAATAATGGAAGCCTTCTTCCAGTGGTCCTGACGTGGTTCCGGTCCATGATCCGTCCTCATTTTTTGTAAGGGGAGTTCCGCCCCGTGTGCCGCCCGGTCCCAGGCTTACCACCACGCTTTTTGCTTCAGGTGCCATGATCCGGAAACGCGCATAGCCCTGTGAGTTGACCTGTGGATATTCCTGCCCGGGCTGATTGAGTGTCGATGGTTTAAAATCGTCTTTAACAGTTGTCTGAGCCAGGCAAGGCGATAATGAGAAACCCATTATCAAAACTAATAATGCAAGTAAGTTTTTCATATGAGTTGAAATTTTAAATGATTTCTTGTTAAATTAGCATAAATTCATGATATGAAACACTATAGTCTTACATTTTTTATTGTTTTTGCAAATCTTTTTGCAATCTCAGTAAGTGCCCAGGACAAAAGCGCCCATAATCCCATAATCTTTGCCGATGTGCCGGATATGTCAATAGTGCGGGTGGGCGGATCGTATTACATGAGCAGCACAACCATGCACATGTGTCCGGGTGTGCCCATTATGAAGTCTGACGATCTGGTCAACTGGAAGGTGGTCAGCTATGCATACGAAACTCTTGGCGACAATGATGCACTGAATCTCAATAATGGGAAGAATGCCTACGGGAGTGGCTCCTGGGCAAGCTGCATCCGGTATCACGATGAAACATTTTATGTTTCGACATTTTCCTCTACAACCGGCAAAACCTATATCTGGTCGGCCAAAAATCCGGAGAAGGGTCCCTGGAAAGAGATCTCATTCAGTCCGAGTCTGCATGATCATACCCTGTATTTCGACGACGACGGACGCGTTTACATGATCTACGGGAACAAAAGACTCACCCTTGTTGAACTCAATTCCGACCTCTCCGGGATTAAGCCAGGGGGGATAAATCAGGTGATCATTGAGAACTGCAGTCTTCCTTCGGGAAGCAACAGTGGTCTGGGAGAGGGATCACAGCTGTTCAGATACAATGGGAAGCTCTACCTGTTCAACATAACCTGGCCAAGGGGCGGGATGCGAACAGTTGTAGTTCACAGGGCCGACAGGATCACAGGTCCCTGGGAAGGGAAGATGGTCTTTCAGGATAAGGGAGTTGCCCAGGGTGGAATGGTTGATACCCCCGATGGCAGATGGTTTGCCTATCTTTTCAGGGATTACGGGTCGGTTGGCCGCATCCCTTACATCGTTCCCATGAGATGGGAGGACGGCTGGCCGGTTATCGGCGTTGAGGGTAAAGTTCCTGATGTACTTGACCTTCCTGAAAGCAGGGGATTGATTCCCGGTATAATTGCTTCTGATGAGTTTAAAAGAAAGAAGGGAGAGCCGGACCTACCGCTTGTCTGGCAATGGAATCATAACCCTGTCAATGAATTATGGTCCCTTACCGCTCGCGAGGGCTGGCTGCGACTCACAACCGGCCGGGTTGACACTCTCTTTGTTCAGGCACGCAATACCCTGACCCAGCGTACCTTTGGTCCTGAGTGCTCAGGGTCGGTGAGTGTTGATGTTTCAGGAATGAAAGAAGGCGACTTTGCCGGACTTGTGCTGCTGCAGAGGAAATTCGGACAAGTGGGAGTGAAGTTCGAAAACGGATCGAAAAGGATTGTGATGGTCAGTGCACAGTCGGGGAAACCGGTTGAGGTTCAATCCGTACCGCTAAGCCAGAAAAAGGTATATTTCAAAGCCGTATGCAACTTCAGAGATCTGGCTGATGTGGCAGATTTCTTCTACAGTCTTGACGGCCGCAACTGGATTTCCATAGGATCTCAGCTAAAGATGGAATATTCGATGCCTCATTTCATGGGCTATCGCTACGGGCTTTTCAATTATGCAGGCATAACTCCCGGGGGCTATGTCGACTTTGACTGGTTCCGTATCGGCGAAAGATGAGCCGGCTATTTTGTAACCTTGACACACATGAGTTTACCCTGGTCGCGGATCAGTAATTTTCCATCGACAAGGGCTATTGGGGCCCAGTTTTGACCCGTTTCGAGCATCTCTGCAGAAGCCAGCGGCTTGAATCCCGAAGGATCGGGCTGTATCAGGTACAATGACTGTCTGCCGTCGGTAGCCAGAATCAGTCCGTCAGCCAGGATCATGCTGCCTTTGTCGAAAAGCGGATTACGCGTCGTTTTCCACAACACCTTGCCGTTCATATCCATACAGCACAGGCCATCGCGTTTGCTGTTTGTCGAGAACTGTCCATAGAAATAACCATTGTGCAGCAAAGCCGGTTTTGTATGATCACCGAATTCGTTATGCCTGAAAAGTTCATTTACCGAATAGCTGCCGTCAGCCTTTTTTTCCACTTTTATCATTACAGTTCCCAGTTCATATCCTCCTACTGCAAGGATTCTGCCTTCACCGGCATCAAGAGCAGGAGATGTCTGAATCATATTCTCCCAGTTGTTATATTCCCAGAGAATTTGACCTGTCTGGGGTTTCAGGCCTACTATCCTGCCCTTGCTTGTGTTGGTAATCTCCTTGTGCATAAAGGTATTCGTGGAAGAGAAAACCATAACTATATGATCTTCTCCGGCAATCTTGGCCACTGAGGGACTGGCATAAGTTTCATTTCCTATAGCGTCAGTCTTCCATACGATGTCTCCGGTCATCTTATTATAGGCTACCAGTCCGGAGTAGGGATCCTTCGAGTAAGATACGATAAGCAGGTTGCCGTAGACAAGCGGGCATTGTGATATAGCCCATACAGGCGGCTTGGTTCCGCCGAAATCCTTCATTATGTTCTTGTTCCATATAGGCTTATGTGTGTTGATATCAATGCAGTACAGATCTCCGTAGGGGCCGCTGGAATAGACCCTATTGCCGTCGACTGTCGGAACGCTTCTTGAACCCGGATATGAAACTGATCCGGGTGCACTGTAACTGTAGTTCCATAGTTCCTTTCCTGTGTTGAAATCAAAACATCTCATGATATCGCCTGTCTTATCATCCCTGTCGAGCAGATAGACTTTTCCGGCCTGTATTACAGGGCCGCCGAAACCGGGACCGACATTTGTTGTCCACAGAACTTTGGGTCCGCCATCAGGCCATGAACGAAGGAGGCCCTTCTGGGGTGAAGTGCTGTTCCCGTTTGGTCCGAGGAACTGAGGCCAGTCCTGTGCATTTATATTGAAAATGCATGCAGACAGGATGATAAGCGAGAAGAGTAGTGTAATTTTTTTCATCATAATATGATATTGATTTTAATGGTATGATAGCCTGCCCCGCTCAAGCGGGGGAACCCCATGTTTGAAAATTATATTCATACGTGTTTGTGTATTTGATACATGTGGGTTTCATTTTATTTATAATCAAAAATTGTGTAAAAATAATTGCTTTATGCTAAAATAGTTCCGGATTTATTTTGAAAAGGAAATATATGCACTTCAAAACGAAAATCGCACTAATAATTTCCACATTTTCACATCCAGGATTATTTTTATAAATCCATATCGTTTTGTCCGGAATTTTTTACAAACGCTAAACTCTAAACGCTTAACCCTAAACGTTTAACCCTGAACACTTAACGAAACCTTGAACCCCGAACCGCTAGCCGCTAGCCGCGCACCGTTCTTTCAACTTTTAACCGTGCGCCGTGTACCGCATTCCACAACTAAAAGTGTCCACTTTAGTATATGTTTTTTATAATGTTTATTTAACAATTTTTTTGATTTAATTATAAAAATACTGTATATTTGCTCATCATGTGGCATAATATACAGGTAAAACGTAACATTAGTCATCTTCTTCCATCCTCGGAAGAACGTTTGATTCTGCTTATCACAGGTTCCCGGCAGACCGGAAAAACAACTTTGCTAAAGTCATCTTATCCTGACTTGCCATATTTTAACCTGGATTCAATAGAATATAGGGAGCAACTAAGATCAGTTAGTTCTTTTGCCTGGGGTAAAGTAGCAGGTAACGCAATAATTGATGAGATACAAAAAGAGCCTCAGTTATTTGACAAGCTCAAGTTCGCGTTTGATGAAAAGGCTATACATTTTTCGGCTCTCTCAGGGTCAGCCCAGGTGCATCTGCTCACAAAAGTAAGAGAGACCCTTGCAGGCAGGATTATGATACTAGAATTATTTCCCTTTATGCTTAGTGAACTGATATCACCCAACGAAGAAAAGAGACCTGATATTCTTATTGACAGGCTTATCGGATGCAGGGATGCTGATTTGCTTCTTGATAAAATCAATCCTGTCCTGCTGGGTGAAAAATGGGACAAAGCAAAAAGAGCGGAAGAGTATCTGCTTAAATGGGGCGGAATGCCTCCCCTTATTCATATAAAGGATGATGGCCGTAAGCAGCTGTGGTTAAAAGACTTTACGATCACTTTCCTTGAACGCGATCTGGGCGATCTGGCAAGAATCTATGATCTGCTGCCTTTCCGTAAACTTCAGCAATTATTAGCTCTCCGGTCTGCTTGTATACTTTCATATTCCGATCTGGCAAGAGACGCAGGAATAGGAGTTCAGACCGCACGCAGGTACCTTGAATACCTAATACTTTCATATCAGACATTTCTGTTAAGCCCTTATTCCGAAAATCTTACAAGCAGTATAATTAAATCACCCAAGGTATATTGGACGGATAACGGACTATTACGTAGTATTTCAGGCCTAGGATTTGAAATTACAAACGGGCAGTTGTACGAAAACTACTTTGCATCTGAAATGATGAAATTCCTTCGGACTTACAGAAAGAATGAAACAATGAGTTTTTATCGTACCCGCTCGGGAATGGAAGTTGATTTTTGTCTGAATACCCGACAGGGATTGATAGCGATGGAAGTAAAATACAGAGATAATGTAGATCGAAGTGATTTTACCTCATTAAGGAAACTGAAAGAAGCTGCAGGAAAAAAATGGTTTTGCGGATTGGTAATTTACACAGGAAATGAAATTAAGAAGTTTGAGGAAACAATATGGGCAATACCTTCATCTCGTCTGTTTTCAGCATAAAATAATTTTGATTTTGATAGTATGTGACAAAGGCGCAGGGCGCAATTAGCAATTAGCAATGAGCAATTTTTAAATGGCGGAGAGCATTCACGGTCGCTGTCTTTCGGTTTTTTTGAGGTCTGGCGGTCTTAAAACTTTGAACCCCGAACCCCGGAACCGTGAGCCGTTCTTTCAACTTTTAACCGCATGCCGCGTGACATTAATATTTTTATAAATTAACAATATTGTGTAAATAAAAATGTTTACTTTTGTATTATGGAAAAAATACTGGAAACAATAAAAGGCATTCATCCCGGATTAATTCTTGAGCGCGAACTTAAAAAGCGGAATTTACAAAAAGGCCCTTTTGCAATTTCATTGAATGAATATCCTCAGACGCTGGTTTCCATCACAAAAGGCAAAAGAAGAATGAACCCGGGTCTTTCCCTGAAAATTGAAGAAGCCTTAGGTTTTGAAGAAGGATTCTTAATGACTTTACAGGTTTTCCATGACATCAGGGAAATTAAAAAGAAAAAGAATAAATCACTTCCTGATCTTACTAAATTAAGGCCAGTTTTATTCTGGGATACGGAATTGGAGGGCATTGACTGGGAAGGACAAAGGGATGCTATCATCAAAAGAGTTCTTGAAAGGGGAAATGAAACAGAAAAAAATGAAATCATGCGGTTTTACGGAAAGGCTCAAGTCAGAAAAATACAGAAGTTGAATGAAAATCAAGCTTCATTATAATACTGTTAGCTCTTTGTTACAAACATTCTTCTTTCTACCATCCTCCTGTTGAGAAATCCGTTCCCGGCACACCTGTTTCCCCGCCAAAAGTGTAGTAATCCATATTCATGATTTCGAGCTGCGATCCCGGGATGGGATAGTGCAGGGGGGAGCCCGGCTGAAGTTTGTTTTCTTTTCTCATCTGGAAGAATTGAATGCCGAATCCCGTGTTCATCAGTTCAACCATTCTCTCGTGGTGTATAGCCTCCATAATGCTGTCCATTTCAACGGGAACAGGCGGCAATCCTCCTCTTGTAACCCGGGGTGATGAATTTATTATATCTGCCGCTTCCTGCAGCTTCCCTGTTCTGGCTGCTGCTTCGGCAAGAAGGTAGTCGTTCTCCACTTTACGGAATTCCGGCATGGGTTCGGTTTCGGTCTGGAGATACTGATCAAACCTTTTGCACCTGTAGCAGGAGAAGAGATAGTAGCCCCTGTCGGGACGGAAGGAACAGGAGTTCAGGTACTGAAAATCGGTAAAGATCCTGTCGTCAACTCCATCCTTGTGAGTAGTAACCGGCTCCGACAGTATGTCCCAGGTATTTTCATCTACCCATCTCGATGGCATTTCAGGATCCATCATGTTGACCACGTACATGTCAGTTGCAGTATAACTGAGATAATTGGCATAGGAATGATAGGAAGAGTACCAGATATCATCATCGGCCAGGGGGGCAAAATCCTTTTCAATCCCGTCTGATGCGTATTCATATACCTTTTCCCAGTTGGCAGCGATGTCATCGGTTTTGTTGCGTGAACTATAAACAATCATCCTGGCTGCAAAGGAGTTTGCGAGCCTTTTGAATTCACCGCTGTTCCACTGCTCACCCGGCAGCCATTTCGATGGTATTGTAAAATTGCTGTTGCTGCAAACCTCCGCTGCTTTTTCCAGACTGCTGACTGCGGCATTAATAACCTCTCTCCATGGTGAAGGAGTACCAGGCATCTTTGACAGCTCCGTTTCGTCAGTGACGATAAATGCCTTGTCGTAGACAAGACCCAGGTATCCCAGACAGACACCCTGAACGAAGCGGGCCATGGCTTCAGTCATAGCTGTTTCATCAGCAGAAAAGTCAAGCTCTTGATTCTTCAGAATACTCAGAATATCATTCGCTTCTGAAAGAGTAATGTAGAGTGAATGGTAGTATTTTTCATTATGTAAAGCAAAGGAAAATGAAGGATGATTGTTATATTCAATCCTGGGTTCCTTGCTGTACGGGTAACCGTAACCATTGGGGCTTGTTCCGGCATCGGCCGCTGTCAGGAGCGGCAATGCCATACCCTCGAAGGCATGAACGGTCATGAACCAGCTGTTCAGAAGACTGTCTGTCCGGGTTCTGACATTCTGACTGCGGGAAAATACATCCCCGGAATCAGGATCATTCGGATTTTCAACCTCCGGTAATTCGCATCCGGATACCATAAGCATCAAAACAGTCATAAGAAGCAAAGCAAAATTGAATTTCCCTGCCATTGTACTTGTTTATTAACTGTTAATTACCAAAGATACGAATAATTCTGATGACTTACATGTATAATCGGGAGATTATTAATTATAAAAATAGTAATGTAATGTCGACAAGCACAAGCCGTTTCCCATATCTGTTCAGATGATAGCTAATCTCTTAAAAAAACTCACGAATTTTTATTGTAAAACGATATCGCGGTTATTGTTATTCGATAATTACTTTACCTGAAACGATATGAATTTCAGGAGGAAGACGGGAGACGGGAGGCTACTGCGAAGGACGGTGCCCCTGATCAGTTCTTACCGGTTATAATTTACCACCAGGAACTGGTGTTAATCAAGTGATATATAGATAAATAAAAAATGTAAAAATAACGGACGCAATATGATCAGGTTGTCCAGTGTATGCAAGCTTGAGCAGGTATCGAGCAAATACACAAAAATAAAAACTGATAGCATTGATTTACATCACTATCAGTTTTCAGTTTGCCCTTTTTTGTGGTGCCACCGGGAATCCCTGCCTGACTGAATGCGTCAGCAGTCAGGCAGGGAACCAGGGTACTTCTTATCATTATCCAAAATTGCTTTTAATCTTCTTTTTCCCGCAGCTGACTTGAAA
>JAAYQC010000251.1 GCA_012519515.1 Bacteroidales bacterium
GGGTGCATGACGGATTTCTGCATTAGGCGGCATGGGGGGAGAGCGAGCGGGTGTGCCAGAACTCGTCGTAGCGTCGGGATAATAGTGCGGTACGAAGGGAAAGGATATGGCTCAAGCCCGTTTCAGACCAATGCATGCCGGAGCCCTTGAGGCGCTGGGCGACGAGCGTTTTGCAGGCGGCTTCGACCACGCCGGAACCGATGAAGTAGCCGTGCTCACGGAAGTGGCGGTAGCGCATGCGTTCGCGATTCTTCTCGAAGTAGGCCAGAGCCTTGGCGCCGGCTTCGGTCTGGTTGGGTGGGAAAGCCTGTCGGGCTTCGGCAAGAAAGGCGTCCAGGCGGCCACGCAACAGCAGTTTCACCCAGCGCCGACGGCGCTTGCGGCCGGAAGGCGTGTGGTGGTCCTCGATGAGGTCCACGACGCCGGTGACGTGTTCCGCAACATGGTAGAAGTCCACGATACCTAGGGCCATAGGGAAGAAGTTTCGCTGAAGTTCCCAATTCCAGGCGGCACCGTCGCCGAGGAAAACGACGTCGGCGGGCGGGCTGGGGAAGCGCCGTCGGAACTCGTCGCGCATCATGTGGCCGAACGGTCTCGCCCGCCGGGTGGTGGCCACATAGGTGTTGGAGTCCAAATCACGCCACGGCTTTTCGCCGGTGACCGGATGCTGGGTGAAGATGGCCCCGACCTTGATTTCATGGGTTTGGGCCGTGCCGTCGGGTTGCCGACCCTTACGCCCCTTCAGTTCCTCGTGGCGTAGCGGGGCGCCCGTGCCGTCGGTGGCGACATAAACCCGAGGGGGGCGGGCTTCCCCGGAAGGCCGTTGCTCACGCAAAAATTGTTCAACCTGCGGGCCGATCCGTTCGGTGAGCCGTGGGAACTGTCGGGCGTCCACGGCCAGACCGGTGTAGGCGCGAAATGACTCCGCCGCACGTTGGAACGGGAGTTCCGCGGCACACCGTCCGATCAAGGCCGCCACGCCTGGGGTATAGCCATCGACCAGCCCCAGCGCTTCATCCAAGGGAAAACGCCCCTGCCCGTCGGCCGGCCGATGGTAGTAGTTGCGGACGAGTGGAATATCGCCGAAAAGCGAATGGACCATGCGCTCCTGACCCCGGACCCGGCGCTCACCCGGTTCGGCCCGGTCTCCCGGCACGCGCAGCCCCGGAAGGGCCAGTAGCCAGCGAAGAACGTCACGGCACAGGCCTTGGGAGGTTTCGCGCAGCCCGTGCTCCAGCCAAGTGACGTCACCGAGTTCCTTGGCTTGCAGCGTTTCGGCCGCCGCATCGACGAAGCGATGGAACTCCTGCGCCCATGCATCTACGGCCGCGTGGGCTTTTTTTTTTACTGTCCGCGCCGTCACCCCAGACTTCCGCTTCCCGATGCTCGACATATTCCCGGGCCAACGCCATGAAATGGGCATAACCTCGGGTGCCTTGGCGGACCGTCTCGACTAGATCGGCGGGAACGTGGCGCGTCTCGTTGCGCCCATTCCGCCAGCGTTGCAACTTGATCCCCGTGACTCGACCGCCCTGACGCCGCTCCGACAATTTACCTTGGACAATAATGGGAATCTGCCCTATTTGCGCCAGAATATCCTGGCCCCGCTTAGTTGGATTGGTTTTTGCATTCATAGCCTATAACACTAGGCTCTCCGTGGCAGAATGCAAGCCCTTTTTTCGTTTTTGGCAAAAATCCGTCATGCACCC
>JAAYQC010000128.1 GCA_012519515.1 Bacteroidales bacterium
AGCTGCATTGCAGCTGTTCATGGTTGAAGCTTTAACTTCCCATAGCAAATCCCTCTTTTGCAGAACAATTTCACGGGTTTGATAATTTTGAGGTTGGAAATGGTCTCCCCTTTCGAAACTCATGGGCCCTGATATGCCGGGACATAACCAATAGGATTATTGTATCATACTGTCGTCACAAAACTCCCCAACCCTGATTAGAGGGATTACTGTGACATACCTCCCATCATAATACTCACTGACCTTTAGGTGCAATAACAAGAGCAAAAAGATCCCTGTGACATACTTCCGTCACAATACTACCTGACCTTGACATGCCGGGACATAACCAAAAGGATTACTGTACAATACTCCCATTACAAGATTATCTGGATACGACATGCTCCGGAGGAGCATCCATCAGCTGGCAGCTTCTCTGAAGGAGAAGGATTTCCTGGATTCTGATGCTTCTGTTTTTTAGTGCGGCCTCAAACTTTAATTAACTAATAATGAGAAAAATATGAAATTTACCGCACTAAATGTCAGAAGTCAGGACTGGATTTCTGTGTTCAAAAGGTTGAATATTTCCTTCTCAATCTGGTCTGAATCTTTTTTCTGGTTATTAATTTTATACTGTCTCTGGTTGTTAACAATAATAAACCCTGCAAGTCAGCTTATTGCAGGGTTCTTTCTGTAGTCCCACCAGGAATCGAACCTGAATCTAAGGTTTAGGAAACCTTCGTTCTATCCATTGAACTATGGGACCGGATTTTCCGGGGTGTAAAATTATATCTTTTTTTCGTGATAGCAAAGCCCCGGAGATTTTGCAGGGAACTATTGAAAACCGGAGGAACAGAGAAATTTGGTGAATTTCCCGAAAACACTTAATAAGCTTTTTGTTGAGTCAGCGATCTTTCATAATTTCATGCACAAATTCCACAACCATGAACTGGATTGATTTTGTCATCATTATACTTCTCGTTTTCGGACTTGCAAGAGGATTTATTGATGGTTTCATAAAGGAACTGGCATCGCTGCTGGCACTCATTCTTGGAATATGGGGAGCAATTAAATTCTCCTCATTCACTGCAGAAAGGCTCTATGACTACTTTGACATGACCAGCCAGTATACGGGCATAATAGCATTCCTTATAACCTTTGTGATCATTGTAATCCTGGTTCATTTTGTGGGAGTGATCGTTGACATGTTTCTTGACAAGATCTCGCTGGGAGTGCTGAATTCACTTCTCGGACTTCTTTTCGGCCTTTTTAAAACAGCTTTGATACTGAGTGTGATATTCACGGTATTGAATGCAATAGATGCAAAACACAGGTTTCTGCCTGCACGAACGATAGAAACTTCCAGATTATACAGCCCCATAGCGGATATTGCACCGGCTCTCTTCCCGATCATTGGCGAAGGCAATTTTGATAAAAGCTTTGACAGGCTGAAGAAGAAACAGGAAACCAAAAAAAACCCGGCCGAGACAACGGTTTAACTGCCTTTGCTATATTTGCAGTCCGGATAAAAGCACAAATTATGACTTTTGTTGAAGAATTGAGATGGAGAGGCATGATCCATGACATCATGCCGGGTACGGAAGAATTGCTCGCGAAGGAGTCAACCCTGGGATATATCGGATTTGATCCGACTGCCGACTCTCTTCATATAGGCCATATGGTACAGGTTATGCTGCTTGTTCACTTCCAGCGGTCAGGACATATTCCGATAGCCCTGGTGGGAGGTGCAACCGGTATGATTGGCGATCCGTCGGGCAAGTCGGAGGAGAGAAATTTACTTGACGAGGAGACCCTTCAAAGAAACCAGGAGTGCATCAGGATACAGCTGGCGAAATTTCTTGATTTTTCCCCTGAGAGGAAGAACAAGGCCATTATGGTTAATAATTATGACTGGATGAAAGATTACTCTTTCCTTGGATTCATAAGGGAAATAGGAAAGCATATCACGGTTAATTACATGATGGCAAAGGATTCGGTGAAGAAAAGACTTGGGGCCGATTCAAAGGAGGGAATGTCCTTTACCGAGTTCTCATACCAGCTTGTCCAGGGAACCGATTTCCTTCATCTTTACAATGAACTTGGCTGCAAACTTCAGATGGGCGGATCGGACCAGTGGGGGAACATAGTCACCGGTACCGAGCTTATAAGAAGGAAGACGGGTGGAGAGGCTTTTGCAATGACCTGTCCTCTCATAACCAAGTCGGACGGCACGAAATTCGGAAAGACTGAAGCGGGAAATGTCTGGCTCGATCCGGAGAAAACTTCGCCCTATCATTTTTACCAGTTCTGGCTCAATGTTTCGGATGAGGATGCCGCGAGGTATATAAAGATATTCACCCTGCTCGACAAAGCTGTCATAGAGGAGCTGACTGAGAGTCACCGTCAGTCTCCTCATGAAAGGATACTTCAGAAGCGCCTTGCTGAGGAGATGACCGTGATGGTGCATTCACGCGGGGAATATGAATCAGCTCTTGAGGCTTCACAGATACTGTTCGGGAAAGGCACCACCGAATCGCTCAGGAAGATGAATGAGAAAACCTTCCTTTCGGTTTTTGAAGGGGTGCCGGTATTTGACATAAGTATGGATGTGATCCGTAACGGTGTAAGCGCGGCTGATCTGTGCGCTGAACACTCCGCTGTGTTTGCTTCGAAGGGTGAACTTAGAAGGCTTGTTCAGGGCGGAGGGATGAGCATAAACAAGGTCAGGATTGATAATCCTGATATGATTGTAGGAAGTGATATGCTTCTCAACAATAAATACCTGCTTGTTCAGAAGGGAAAGAAGAATTATTACCTGCTAAGGATAAGTTGATTGAACCCCCTTTGGGGGCTACAGTTATTTGATAAAGTCGGCGGCAATAATGGAGACATCATCAAAGAGCCCGGGATTATTATCGGGGATTCCCAGTTTATCCAGCATCTTTTTGACGTTTTCCTCAACAGGCATCTTGTTTTTTATGTGCTTCACTATTTCAGAAGTTAGTATTTCTTTGCCGTTGTCACCCTTAAGGTCGGAAAGGCCGTCGGTGTAGCAAACTATCTTCGAGTTGGCGGTAACATACAGGACCTCGTGTTTTACAGGAGGCATTTCATCTATCATTCCGATGCCTATGCACTGTGAATGGAGATGAGTAAGCTGACGGCTTTCATTGTTGAAGAATACGGGAGGGTTATGGCCGGCGTTGAGATACTCGAGGATAGCCGTCTGATGATCGTAACGGGCCACGAAAAATGTTATAAACTTATCTCCTTCGGCATTTGTCCAGATAAGATCGTTGAGCTTTATGACAAGTGTTTCGAGCTCAATGTCGGAGGTAAAAAGCGCCCTGAATCCGGCCTGGAAGTTCGACATAAGTATCGCGGCCGCGATTCCCTTTCCGGAAACATCGGCAATGCAGAATCCGGTTTTTGAGGGGGAGAGCCTGATGCAGTCGTAATAGTCTCCGCCGACCTCGTAATGAGGGTAATAAAAGCCGGTTATCCTGAGCTTTTCATTCACCGGCATCGACCTGTTGTCGGGGATTAGCTTCTGCTGCATCTCTGCAGCCAGTTCGAGCTCTTTTTTAAGCGCTTCCTGCCTGAGACTTTCCATGAAAAGCCTTTTATTCTCGATGGCTGCAATAATTATTCCCGATATGGTCTTAACGAAGTTTAGATGTCTGATCACGGGGCTCATACCCTTGCGGTCTTCCTCGATATCGCCTATCAGGATAAATGCAAGCGGTGTATTGTTGCTGAAAATGGGGATAAGTATCTCCACTCCCTCTATTCCCAGGTTCTTGTTCCTTATTTCTGTCTCGTTGTATTTCAGGAGTTTGTTCTCTACATCGATACCGGTTTCAAATTCCTCGGGGAAACCGGCATTGAGAATACATTCCCAGCGGAGGGAATGCTTGAAAATAATGATTTTACCTATTCCCAGCTTATTTCTGAGAATCGATTCATATTTTGATAAAAGATCTTCGGTCGGCAGGTTATCGTTTATCGACAGGGTAATATCCAGAAGTGAGTCAAGCTTGAACCTGGATATCTGAAGTCTGTCAACCGAAGTCTTTTTTTTCCTCATTAAGCTATAGTTTTGCCCTTTCTATATAGGTTTTGCTCGCGGTGTCTATCCTGATCTTGTCGCCGGTATCGATAAACAGCGGTACCATGATAGTGCTCCCGGTTTCGATGGTAGCCTGCTTGAAGGTGTTGGTTGCGGTATCGCCCCTTAGTCCGGGTTCGGTATAGGTAACTTCCACCACTACAAACTGCGGAACCTCTACTGATAGAACGGTATCGGTGTCGGCGTGGTATACAACCTCAACATTTTCTCCTTCCTTCAGGAATTCATGGGCGTCGATAAGTTCCTCGTGGACGTGTATCTGCTCGAAGGTTTCGACATGCATGAAATAGTATCCGACTTCATCTTTGTAGAGATATTGGTAGGGGCGTCTTTCAACTCTTGCCACGTTAACTCTTGTGCCGGATGGAAAAGTATTGTCAAGCACCCTTCCTGTCTTGATGTTCTTTAGTTTGGTTCTTACAAAAGCCGGGCCTTTTCCGGGCTTTACATGCTGGAACTGCACAATGGTATGAAGTTCCCCGTTGTATTCAATTACCAGTCCGTTTCTGAAATCTGCAGTAGTTGCCATAAAAAAACAATATTTCTGTTATTGGTTAGTATCTTTTCCTCTTATTTCCAGCGGATATTTCAGTCCTTCGTAATCAACTATTTCAGCTACAAAGGCCCCCACAAAGATGTTGAACCTGATTCTTACGGGCAGATAGTTCCTGTCGGCCGTGAACCAGAATGTCACATCATCCTGTGTTTTAAACAGTCTTCCAACCTCAGTGACCGGGTTGAACTTCAGGCATTTGAGCCTGCCGATCTTTGTTTTGATCTCTTCGGTTCCCATGTATCTCATAATAATCGGGTAGTATTCATCAGCGAACCATGTATTGATGGTTATAACATCTCCCTTTTTCATCTTTTCGTAACCGGGGAGATAATTGTTCCGCATGAAGTAGAAGCATGAAAGGATATCGTGTATACCTTTTTCGGTCACATGCACTCCAGAGAGGTCGCTTGTCAGAACTGACGAATCGGGTCTGCTGTAGTGGTCAAAGATCACCTCGTTATATTTGGTATAACGTCCTTCCCTGATGTTTCTGATCGAGAACACCGGTAATCCGGTCGAAGGTTCCATGAAGCTTTCATAGATGTCCTTTACCTTGAAGACTGCATCTACCATCCCGGTTGTCCGTCCCAGCAGGGTTGAATGCCACACATTCCTGCCTCTGAAGGTGTCAGTCTGGAGTTCAAGAGAAACGGCGCCTCCCTGGATGATTCCATAATTTATTACAAAATTAATCTTTTCACCCGGCAGGTAAGCCTTTTCCTGTCCGGAAGAAAGCGCCGGTATCAGGAGGGCCAGCAAAAGAGCTTTAATATGCCTCATACTGCTTTTTTAAGGGTACTTTGATTATAACAATCAAATTACCTGCCAAGTATATTTTTTTTAGGACGTGAAGTTATGAAATCTTTGAGATAAAACGGTTCAAAATAAGCAATATCTTCAAAAGCCTGTTGCCTAAGTGATTTAAAAGCAGGTTGGTACATATGGGCTGCCGAGATCCTGAATTCATCGGCAAATGCTACATTTTCACGTTTAATAATACCGCGGCATTTTTCTGCACCGTCGCCGAAGAATAGCAGTCTTATATCCGCGGGTATGTCAGTGAATGAATATTCATCAATTATTTCAGCAGATGTTTCCTTAACGGTTCTGCCTTCATCATCCAGTATTGAGTAATAGACTTCCATTCGGCGTGCGTCGAGCATCGGGATGAAGAGAGAATTGTTATCGAGTCCGTATTTCTTCCTCATTCTGTCGTCGATACCGTAGAACATCGAAAGGGTGGTTTCGACTCCGATCAGCGGCAGTGAAGCCGCGTATGCAATCCCCTTAGCGGTTGAAACGCCTATCCGGAGTCCGGTGTATGAGCCGGGGCCCTTGCTAACGGCCACTGCTTCGAGGTCTTTTGCCTTTAATCCGGCTCTTTCAAGAAGTTCAGCGGTAAAAACGGTAAGCAGTGATCCATGGGATTTCTCTCCGGAGCTCTCTCTCAGGTAAGCCGGACCATTGCTGTCGCAGAGAGCAACCGAGCATATTGGAGTTGAAGTCTCGAGACAAATTATCATATTCCCCCTTATGAATCCTTCTTCCGCGGGTTTATTCGAGGGAGAAGAGGTCTTCCTTCTTAACAATTTCGACCAGTGTGCTGTCAGACAGCTTTTTGCTTATGGCGGAAAAGGGTGCGGAAATAACACGATCTCCTTCGGCAACACCTGAAATAATCTCTATATAACTGTTATCCTGTATTCCTGTAATCACATCCTTTGCCAGGGCGCGTTCACCGTCAGTAATGAATACCAATGTACGAATTTTTTCGTCTGACAGATTCCTGACTACCACGGTAGTGTCTGTTCTGGTTGTTACCGACTGAATGGGTACTGAAATGATTCCCTCCCTGATTTCTGTCCGGATGTCGACAGTAGCCGACATACCCGGTCTAAGCGGGTTCTGGTTGTGGCTGGTAACAAGCGCCTCATAAGAGTCAGGCAGCACGAGTATGTTAACGTCAAAGTTGGTTACCTGATCGGCTGAGACACCGGTTGTCTTTGCCGAGCTGGCTATTTCTGTTACAACACCCTTGAATTTATAGTCGGTATAGGCATCGATCTCGATGGTAGCGGTATCGCCGAGCTTGACTCTCGGGATATCATTCTCGTTGACTTCAACCTGGGCTTCCATCCTGGAAAGATCTGCAATCCTAAGCATATCAGTACCTGCCATCATACCTGTACCTGCCACTCTTTCGCCGAGTTCCACCAGCAACATTGAAACGGTTCCCGACATGGGTGCATAGATGGATGTTTTTACAAGGTTTTCATTGGCCTCTTTAAGAGCTGCTTCCGCGCTCGTCACGGAGAATCTGGCCGCGTCAACCTCAGCTTTGGCAACCAGATAGGATGCTTCTGCCTGTTCAAATTCCGACCTGGATATAGTCTCTTCGTCATAAAGCTGTTTGTTCCTTTTATATGAAAGATCAGCCTGTATGAACTGTGCCTCGGCCTGTGAAAGTCTTGCACGAGCCTGACTGATTGCAGCAAGAGAGCGGTCGCGCTGTGAGATATAGACGTCAGGTTTGATCCTGAGCAGCAGCTGACCTTTTTCAACATTGTCACCTTCACGGACGGTAAGCTCAACAATTTCACCTGAAACGTCGGGAGTGATCTTGACTTCCTTTTCAGGCTGGATCTTCCCGTTGGCGGTTATTGTTTCTATGATTGTTCGTTTTTCTGCATTTTCAACTGACACTTTTACCGTGGCCGCCTTTCCGAACCAGCCGGCTTTTTTCCCAATCAATGCGAAAACTATAAGGACTATTGTCAAAGGGACGAGAATCTTAAGTATTTTATTGTTTTTCATCAGTATACCATATTTATAATTACTTGTTCAGAGTCAGGGGTAATCCCTTGTAAAAATCCAATACTTTGATTTTAAATATATATTCATATTTTGCCTGCGACATTTCAGACTGAGCGTTCAGGAGCTGCGTTTTTGCCGCGTTGTAGTCGACGGGAGTTATCATTCCGACGTTGAATTTCTGTTCGGTGTATCTGAACGATTCTTCAGATGATTTAACAGCTTTTGAACTCGCGTTGTACTTCTTGAGGGCGGCCACGGCATCTGCATAAGCTTGCTGTATATTCTTGTAGAGTTCTTTTCTGGCTCCTTCGAGGGTGAACTGACTGTTTTCAACGGCCAGTTTGGAGTTTGCAATATTCTTGTTGACCAGCCATCCGTTCAGGATAGGGATACTCATGGAGAACCCGAGTCCGTAGTTCTTGTTGTTCTTCAGCTGATCCTCGAACGATTGCTGTCCGGGAAAGTTGGCAATATGCGAATACCTTGTCCCGAAATTATGACTCATCGAAATGCTGGGGCTTCTGGCTCCCTTTGCAATCCTGAGGGCATACTCGCTTGCAGTGAGTTTCATTTCCGAACTTCTGATCTCGGGCCTCGACTGAACTGCAAGTGTGTATATTTCTTCGATGTTTCCATCAATTGTTGCTGTTTCCTCAACATGGATATCCGGTACAACTATCTCGAATCCTTCAGTTGTTTCAAGTTCAAGCAGCTGTGTCAGGTTCAGGTATGATATATCAAGCTGGTTAAGCATATTTACCAGGGTCACTTCTTCCTGGGCTGCCTGGGCTTCTATCTGCAGAAGGTTTCCCCTTGCCATGCTTCCGGCATCAACCATTATGCCGGTTTTGGTTATTTGTTCGCGGGTCGTGTTCAGCTGATTCTCCGTGGCAGTTACCAGTTCCTTGTTCAGCAGGATCTGGAGGTAAGCCAGGGCAACGCTGAGGGATACATTGTCGCGGATTCTCTGAAGATCCTGTTCACCTGCCAGCAGCTCATACTTGTTTTTCTGAATGGTGTTAAGGTTCTGAAGTCCGGTAAAGAGATCGGTTCTTCCTCCCAGATAGAAATAGTTGGATCTTAGGGTCTGGTTATGAAAATCATATGTTGTCTGGTCGAGGGCCCTTCCAAAGGAGTAATCGTGCGATGCCTGGCCTGCAACTGTAGGAAGGAGACTGAGTTTTGACTGCTCCAGTGTGTTCTTCTGAACTTTTGTCTGGATGGTCTGCTGTTTTATCTGGATATTATGGTCAATGGCATAGCGGATGCAATCCTCGAGCGACCATTCCTTCTGAGCGTCCAGCGGTCCCCAGGATGCAAGCAGCAAAGCAATTGTAATTATGAAAATACTTTTCATTCTGATATGATTTTGATTTTAAAGGTAGCCCGCTCATGAGTGGGCCTACATGACTGAAAATTATATAAATATATAAATATAAATATGTGTTTATGCATTTGACACATGTGGGTTTCATGATAAATTGTTTGTTAGAATCATTGCGATCGGCTTACCTTATAATGATTGATTTTTCTCCTGAATGCTGCATATAACACAAAAAAAACTCACTACGGTCGCTGCTTTAAAATAAGGCTACGAAGATAAGCAATTAGGAGAATATGGCATAAACGGCAGGTTCTTATATCATTTTTTGTCTTATATTTTGGTTGCGATTTTCAAATTACCTATCTTTCACGAATCATTTAAATACTTAATATTATGCTTCATTATAAAGAATTAGGCTTGGTTAACTCGAGAGAGATGTTCAGGAAGGCAATGGCGGGCGGATATGCGATTCCCGCGTTCAATTTCAATAACATGGAACAGCTGCAGGCTATTATCAGCGCCTGTGTTGAGACCAGATCTCCGGTTATTCTTCAGGTGTCGAAAGGTGCCCGCAAGTATGCAAACCAGACTTTACTTCAGTATCTTGCCAAGGGTGCAGTTGAATATTCGAAAGAACTGGGATACGCGATTCCGATAGTGCTTCACCTCGATCACGGGGATACGTTTGAAACCTGCAAATCGTGTATCGAGACGGGATTTTCGTCAGTCATGATCGACGGATCGCATTTCCCCTATGAAGAGAACGTCAGACTTACGAAACAGGTGGTTGAGTATGCTCATCAGTTTGATGTCACCGTTGAAGGAGAGCTAGGAGTGCTTGCCGGGATTGAGGATGAAGTATCGGCAGAACACTCGACATATACCAAGCCTGAGGAGGTTGAGGATTTCGTGAAGAAGACAGGCGTTGATTCACTGGCTATCTCGATAGGAACATCGCATGGAGCATTCAAGTTCAAGGTAAAGCCCGGTGAGCTTCCTCCTCCACTTCGTTTTGACATTCTTGAGGAGTGCGAGAGAAGGATTCCCGGTTTCCCGATAGTGCTTCACGGAGCATCATCGGTTCCCCAGGATATTGTTGCCGAGATAAACCGCTATGGAGGCAAGCTTGAGAATGCAGCCGGAGTTTCGGAAGACCAGCTCAGAAGGGCAGCTGCATCGGCTGTTTGCAAAATCAATATCGACAGTGACGGAAGGCTTGCCATGACTGCTGCTATCAGGAAGGTGTTTGTGGAAAGCCCCGGTGAATTTGATCCGCGCAAGTATCTCGGGCCTGCCCGCGATAAACTTAAGGAACTTTACAAGCACAAGATAGTCAACGTGCTGGGAAGCGAAGGAAAGGCTTAGCGATTCCGCGGCTGCACAGTTGTGGGCTAAAAGTTTTTAATATGATATAATACGGGGAGCCAGTCACTTAATGACTGGCTTTTCATTTCTTGTTAAAAACTAATCACGCCCCCAAAAATAAAGAGTTCAGGATTTTCTAAATTAGCATTTATATTCAATTGCAGGGGTTTTGAAACGTGTTCCATATAAAGAGGAGCGGTTAAAAAGAAACAACAGGATTACCGTTATGCTTAACAACAGGGAAGCCAGGGCTCTCGGGATTTATTGCAGCCGCTACCGTATCTCCAACAAGTCGGAATTTCTTAGAGAGACCCTGATGAAGGCTATTCTGAAGCGCTTTGACGAAGAGCATCCGTCGTTGTGGGAGGAACCGGAACCCACTCTTTTCAACCAGCAATAGCAGATTTTCATAGTCCCTTTACTGTTTCCTGATATTTCTTCAAAAATCTCATCCATTAATTACAGAATAATTTTCGGGACTCTACGTTTGTTAGTTTGATGAAAGGCTTAACAGGTATACAGAAATACGTTGTTGAACCAACCAGAAGAACTCCGCGGGTCTTACTGGGGCCCGGAAAGATCTTTATCGTGGGACGTTCAATTCCGGAGAATCCGGGCGAGTTTTACCGTCCGGTTTTTGACTGGATCAGATCTTACGTTCGTGCCGGGGGACAGAGGACCAGCGTTGAATTTGGATTTGAATACATCAATACCAGTTCCACCAAGTGGATTTACAACATAATAAAGGAAATATCCTCAATGAAGGATCTCAGCGAGAATGTTAGCATCTGCTGGTATTATGATGCCGGAGATGAGGATATGTGTGAGCTCGCGTTCATTATGAAGTCGCTTGTCGACTGTCCGTTTTATGTCATTGAATCAGAAGTGATGCAAAGAACTCCTGATGACCAGCTTGCATTTGATGCAATGTAATACGGCTTAATTCTTTATTTAAAAATTTTCCTATTTTTGCAGCACCGTTGAGGCAGACTGACCCATGGTGTAATTGGCAACACATCGGATTTTGGTTCCGCAGAGTCCTGGTTCGAGCCCAGGTGGGTCAACAAAAAAAGCGCAAACAGACAAAATATATGACTGAATGCGCTTTTTTATTGTAGCTTTTAATGAAACTATACTGTAACATATTAGTTATTCAATATATCATCCCCAGGTTCCCGGGATTATGTTTAATATGGGATTTTGGGATTGCAGATGCTTTAATGACGAAGTATCTGTACTATTTTATTTCCTTCTTACTTCTGAACGTCAGTGCCAGAATATTGAAGATCATTGCAATAATTGTCAGAAAAGGAGCCAGGTTATGTCGTGTGAAAAGATTTCTGCAGTCAGTAACAAACAACATACCTGTTATTACGACAATTGAAAGGATAATTACTATTATTTTGAAGATTCTCAAATTACTTTGTCGGTTTGAAGATAAATATATGAAGGAATTTATTCATTCCCAGAAGGTTTTACCAATATTTAACACCCGTTTTTTCAGGAAGGTTTTTCGATATATGCAAAATCCATTTCCAGCATCTCTGCGAAATCCATTCCGGCTTCTTTCATGTCTGTATCTTCCTCTTCGTAATACCATTCTACTTTCACCGGAAGGCCGGAAGCACTGATATCTTTCAGTTCGGCAAGCAGATCATAGAAAAATTTGGCAGAAGATGAGTTAAAATACATAAGATCCATCTGAAAGACGAGAGTATCCATACCGTTATTTTTACCGTCTTTTATCAATTCCTCTTTAAATCCTTTGAACCACTCTATTACAGGGTAATACATTGAACGAACATCTTCAGGAGCAGACGTTCCTCGAATACAAAAATGATTTTCTTCCGGGGAAAATATTATTTCAGGTGTACGGCGACCCTCTTCGATAACAAGTTTTTCCATTCTAAAACATATTGTTTTACTACACAGAAATCTTTTAATGAAATTATTGCTGCCAAATATATTAATTTATTAACACTATTGCACAAAGAAAACCTGTATTATGAGAAATAAGCGCTCATATATCATGTTCACTTACAATCAATAATCAACCTAACTACTTAGCAACGAGAGGAGCAAAGGAAAAGGGGCGGTATTTAGCTGGGGAGGGAAATTCTTTGCGTAAATAAACCTTATAAACCTAAGCTACCGCCCCGGTAGTATCTATAGGTTTAATATGGATTGATACTCTTTTGTTACCTTAAAATCGTTCTAAATTATTGTTTTCAGGCACATATAACTGATATAGAGAATAATAAATATTACAAAGATATTGGTTATCTTAGTGAGGAATTTTTATATAATTAAATATCTTGCCAAAAAAAAGCATGAGATTTATCTCAAAGCTCATACCTCCTGAAAGGTGGAGATTCCCGGTAATTGTTTTGATGGGGATATTCACGGGATTGGCTGTTTTTGCTTTATATATCTCAAATGCACCTTCTTATCTTGGAGATAAACCGGAGACCTGTGTTAACTGTCATATAATGGCTCCGCAGTATGCAACATGGTATCACAGTTCTCACCGGGAGATAACTCATTGTAACGATTGTCATGTTCCTCACAACAATATTTTCAATAAGTATTATTTCAAAGCGAAGGATGGTCTTCGTCATGCCACTATTTTCACTCTTCGCCGCGAACCTCAGGTCATTTTTATAAAGGATGAAGGCAGGGACGTTGTTCATAACAACTGTATCCGCTGTCATGAGGAACTGCTTACTGACAGCAGGTTGCTTGCCCGTGGACGTGATATACATGAATTCAGGATGGACCGCGAATGTTGGGATTGTCACAGGGAGACACCACACGGCACAGTCAACAGTCTGTCGAGTGTTCCCCATGCGCGTGTCCCCCTGCCCGGATCTGTCGTTCCCTTATGGTTAAAGGATATGGTTAGTAAAAGTAAAAAGCAATAATATGAAGTCGATTCAGGAGATACTTAAAGGCAAACCGTGGCTGGGATGGATTATATTTGCCGTTACGGTTATCATTGTTTTTTTTCTGGGTATGCTGGCTTCCTCAATAATTGAGAGAAGAGCAGAGGCTATATTTGCTTATACTCCGGCTGTGACTTTTCCTCCGGATGAACCCCGTAATGAAGTATGGGGTGAATTATTCCCACGGGAATACAATTCTTACATGAAAACATCGGAGACCGATTTCAAAAGCAAATATAATGGCAGTGCTATGGTTGATATGCTTGAAGAGTCGCCACGTATGGCTGTTCTATGGGCAGGCTATTCCTTTTCCAAAGATTATAATCAGGGTCGTGGACATTATTATTCTATTGAAGATATACAGAAAACGCTTCGCACAGGGGCTCCGGATGAAGGTGTTCCCAGTCCGCAACCCAATACATGCTGGACATGTAAAAGTCCTGATGTACCACGGCTGATGAATAAATCGGGTATTGCAGAGTTTTTCCGGGGTACATGGGATACAAAGGGAACAGAGATTATTAATCATATAGGTTGTGCCGATTGTCATGATTCAAAAACAATGAACCTGAGAATATCCCGACCAACGCTTCTTGAAGCTTTTGAGGCAATGGGACGTGACATAGAGGAAGTATCGCATCAGGAAATGAGAAGTCTGGTATGTGCCCAGTGCCATGTGGAGTATTATTTCAATAAAGAGATAGCAGAAGGAGTTGATTACCTGGTTTTCCCCTGGAGAAACGGTACAACAATTGAAGATTTGGAAAGTTACTACGATGAACTGGGTTTTTCCGACTGGACACACGCTATGAGCAGGGCTCCCATGCTTAAAGCCCAGCATCCCGATTATGAAATATATCTGACAGGTGTTCATGCCCAAAGAGGTGTGTCCTGTGCCGATTGCCATATGCCTTTTATCAGTGAGGGGGGACAGAAATTTACGGATCATCACATACAGAGCCCTCTGAATAATGTAGCTAATTCATGCCAGGTTTGTCACAGGGAAGAAACACAGGAACTAATTGAAGACGTTTATTCCCGACAGGATAAATTATTGGAAAACAGGAATATACTTGAAACGCTCCTTGTGAGATGTCATGTTGAGGCAAAGGCTGCATGGGACAGGGGGGCTGATGAGAGACAGATGAAAGATATCCTTAATGGCATCAGACGTGCCCAGTGGAGATGGGATTTTACAGCTGCCGGTCATGGTAATTCATTTCACTCTCCTGTTGAAACAGGCCGTATCATTACCGGAGGTATAGCTATAGCGCAGGAAGCAAGAGTGCAGTTAGCCAGACTGTTATCTTCTCAGGGATATTTTGAAGAGATTCCTTATCCTGACATAAGTACAAAAGCAAAAGCACAGGAATACATAGGACTTGACATGGAGATGATTAATAAGGAAAAAGGACTGTTTCTGGAAAACGTTGTCCCCCGTTGGATGGGACAGGGCAGGGAAAGGGAAAAACGGGAGTATGTAGAATAACGATATCAGTGGATGAACATAAAAATTAATTATGATAAATGTACCTCTTGCGGATTATGTGTAAAGGTATGTGGTTCACAGCGTATAGGGCTGGATAAAGACGGCAGACCATATAAAATCATAGAAGCAGGTTGTAATGATTGTGGCCATTGTGTTGCAGTGTGCCCTGTTGATGCTATCATTAATACCAGGGTCGATATGAGTGATTACCGGGTTATGACCAACCCCGGTATTTCGTATGAAAGTATTACTCATCTGGTAAGAAACAGGAGAAGCATAAGGAATTTCCTTCCTGAACAGCTTAAAAAGGAAGACATGGATAAGCTAATGGAAGTGGCACGATATATCCCTACCGGTTCGAACAAACAGTCTCTGAAATACAGATTTATTACTGATCCGGATGTTCTGATGAAGATCAAATCGGGGATGGCATCAAAGATGCGTACTGTGGCCAGGCTGGCGAATATGTTTCCTGTAAGGTTTTTTATAAAGGAAGAGAGCAGAAAAAGTGCAAAAAGACTTCCGGATCTTTTCTATGAAGGTAATGATACTTTCCTGAGAGGCGCTCCCTGCCTTCTTGTCATCTATTCAGACGTGAAATATTTCAAAATAACCCAGTGGGATGCAGGTATTGCATCTGCCACTATTGATATGACGGCACAGACATTGGGGATTGGCACATTGATGAACGGCTATTTTGTTGTTCTATCCAATCGTTACCGTTCTATAAAGAAACTGACCGGTCTTGGTGGCGGCCAGTCAATTCTTGCAGCCATGTGTCTGGGTTATCCTTCTGTGAAATACAGGAAGACAGTTTACCGGAAGCCCCCCGACATATCAGTGTTATAGAACAAAAAAGTGAAGATCATTCTCTGCTTTTGTAGTTCTCAATCAATGTGATACCCGGATAACCAAGACCTGCCAGTTCAGGGTAATAAGGGTAGGTCTCTTCTCTGGTGAAGAAGCCGGTTACAATAACATGATAATAGCCCCATTGTTCAACAATTTCAACAGGAAGATCCAGCCGGGATATTATTTTACGTTGTGCCCGTACAGCATGTCTCTTTTTCTGGAAAACTCCTACCTGGAGGGCAACAGTGGGTTCCGCTTCAGATATTTCTTTTTCATCAACAGGGATCTCCGGAATTTCTGTGACCGCTTCCGTTATAGTATCAGGTGGTATCGTTAAGCCGGGGGCTGCAACAGCAGCAGTATCCCGGAAAGAAGGGATCCATATATCCCTGTGCCCCAGGAATCCTAATGCTGCTATCATCTTTTCTATTTCTTCAAGGGTTTCAAAACCGGTGACTCTAACTTTGTAGTAACCATCTTCAGGAACTATAACTACAGGTTTATTTATAGTTGCAGATAATTTATCCCGCAGTCTGACAGCATTGTTTTCATCACGGAAAGCGCCTGCCTGAAGTACCATATCGGTGCTAATGATGGGAGCGGCGGTACCGGTGATCGTTTCTGTTATTGTGGCTATTGAATCGACTTTTTCTGTTAAGACAAGCTGTTGTTGTTTGGCTTTGAGTCTTATGACCCATAACTCGGTGACCCCGTTTTGTCTTAGCAGTTCAATGTTCCTGTCAACTTCTTCACGTGTTTTAAGATCAAGTATCCTCACTTTATAGTATCCGTCTTCCACTACTATTTCCACATCTTTTCCAAGAAGCTTGTGCAGTTTCCTTCGGTAGGCTTCAGCATTGGACTTATTTCTGAAAGCTCCCAGCTGGATAGCCCAGCTGTCTTCTGATATTGTGACGAGTTCCTGAACTACTTCATGAATGATCATATAGGTTGTGTCCTTCCTTATTTCCGGTACCACAGCCTTATCAGCCTGAGCAGCTGATGTATCATCCGGAAGGTAAGTCACAGTGAAATTAAGGTCATAAATTATATCTCCTTCTGCACCTCCTTTGACGCTGAAAGGTATTGTTTCAGGTTCTGATAACATGCCAAGGGTATTGAGTTGGGCAGTATCTATCCTGACATAGTAGTCACCGGGTGTGAGTCCGAAATAGCTGTAGAAACCGTCTATCTCGGTAAGTGTTTTGGCCACCGGTTTATCAGAAGCAGTAAAGAAACTGACAATGATACGTTCGAGGCCTTCGGTGAAGCCGTCTCTTTGGATCTTTACTTCTCCGGTGGCTTCCCCGACAGCTAAGACGGGTATTTCAATTGTCTTGAGGATGTTTGGGTCGACGGCTACACTGAGAGATTTCTTTTTGAGTCTCCATGAGATATTTTCGAAACTGTTAGGATCCAGTTCAATGAAACAGTCGGTGTAAGGTTCCAGGCCAAGGACACGAATAGTGGAATCCCTTTCGTTCTTTTCAATACGGCCGCTGCTGGCTTTAATGTTCAGTCCGGATACTTTTGGTTCACCCTTGTCTTTCTTCCCGTTGGCGTTGAGGTCGAGATATGGTACAAGTGTAATACCTCCACGACCGACGTTGGTACGGTTATCTGTCCCCAGGTATCTTGTTTTCCTGTCTCTGATGAGACTCCCTCTGGCATATTGTGTAAAGGATGTTTTGTCATCTGTTTGTCTTACTGACATACCTGACTGTGCAAAAGAGAAATCATAGCGGAAGCCCAGCTCTGCCATCTTCATTGGTGTACGGAAATTCTGTTCATAAGAGAGAGTCAGATAAGAGTTTTTAATAAGAGGCCTTTCAACCTTTACACGTGCGGAAAGGAACCTGTTATATGTAAATGAATACTGTGTCTGGGGTCTTATGACAAAGCCTCCCGGCACACGGAAAGCCAGAGAGAGATTACTGTATATCTGGGGTACCAGTTCCTCACGGAAGATACTGTAAGTGGTCAGACTGGTGTTTACTCCGAAAAGAGATGTCGAGAAAAGCCATTCGGCAGTTGTATATTTGAAAGCCGGAACAACAGTCTGGGTGACTCCTACTTTATTAAAAGATGAGAAATTTCCTATTTTCAGAGGTATTAAAAGAGAGGCTTTTCTTTCTTCCCTGTAATTAAGGTTAATAGCTTTTTGCTCCGGGGCATACCATATATAGTTGACATCTAATTGTATGTTGGATGGCATTCTGTAGGAGAGAGTGCCTTTTGCCCTGACTCCGTGAGTGTATTCCCCTGATAGAAGAAGATTATTTGTAAGCCTTACAGAGGTGTTTAGAAAAGGCATAAAGTTGTCTGAAGAAAGAGAAGAAAGATATTCAGCACCTCCTCCCAGTGTAATGCTGTTTGTTAATCCGTAACTGAAGCTGCCGCGCGAGAACCGGCTGGCCAGTGTATCTTCCACTATTCCGGCTCCCACATTGTATTCAAACACTTTATGTGGCAGGAAATTAAACGGGATATTTATATTCTGCTCTTTGGTCCTTTCTTCTCCCCACGGGCTGTAGAACTTCAGGTTGACGATGGAATTACCGTATACAAGAGGTATTTCGAAAGAGTAAAAGCCCGAGGCATCAGCTGTTACGTAATCTATCAGGACGTTATTAACATATAGTTCGACTATCCACCCCGGTTCAGTCTGGTCGGTCAGGGTGTACGTTCCGAAAGATCTTCTGTATGTAGTGGGAGTATTGGTCAGTTGAACACCTATCACCGGATTATATATTGTGGAGATGGCATTGGTCCGTATCTTACCGGCTATTACCTGTCTCAGGGGAGTGAAATCATTATTAACGTATCTCCACAGATATTTCTGTTGTTTTTCTGAGAAATCAGAGGCGCTGTTAATATATAGCGAAGTAGTGAGTTCTCCTCCTGCCAGCATTGATCCCAGATCGAGATTGATCCTTGTTTCTGCTTTCCCGTGTATTTCTTCCGAAGCAATAACTGACCAGTCGGCCATACCTAAACGGAACAGAGGGTATGTACGTGCAATGTTGGTGTCAGCTTTTATTTCTCCTTTAACACGCGACAGGTTACGGCGCATCTCCTCCCTTCTCATCTCACTTATATATGGTAACTCCAAATCACTTGTGACAGTAACTGAGAGGGTACGGAAACTGAATGTGCACTCAAGGCCGAAAATTTTTCCATAGTAAGATGCTCGCAGGTAAAGATTAGTCTCTGTCCTGATAAGATCACCCTCCTGCAGTTGGTAAACTTTGTCCTGGTATGTTATCCTGTTTTGTTCCCTGCTGATCTCATAAACAGCATCGGGATTAATAAAAAAACCTTCTATCGTCTCCAGTCCGGGAGAAGGGACATTATGGATCTTAAGAAAAGAGAAGAGATCAGTGACAGGAAGCCATATCTCATCATCCCTTATCACAGCATCAATATCCATACCTCCTGTGCGGGGTATTTTGACGAAGACAGCTATCTCATCATAGTCAGGTAATTGTTGTGATAAGGCAGGAGAGATGAAAAGACAGAGGAAGAAAAAGAGAGTTAACGGTTTTATGGCTGACAGTCTGAACATACTTCCTGCAGATCGTATTACGGAGTATGCTTTTTTGTCAGTCATATCAATGGGCGCTATATTTATTCTATTACCAGTGTTACTTCAAACGATCCCGAATAGCTGCCCGGTGGATTGGATAAGGAGTTACCTACATGAAGCCTTGCCCCAAAAGACAGTTCTGTGGGTATTGAATAATCATTATTATTAACAAAAGGCAGGGAAGGGTTTGAATTTTCAATCTCAACAAGCATGGTATAACTGTTCCATGACAGTGTAAAATCGGGAATACTGAGGATATTGATCAGTGTTCCAGGATTGGAATTTATATTGAAACGGGCTGCTGATACGGGATATCCGAGACCGAGGAGTACGATATCTCCGGATGATGAGCGACTGTCGTTTTCATCAACACTTACCGTTCCTCCTGCAGCTCCATGATAGAAAGCACCGAAGGCAAGATCAAAGGTTTTGGCAATAAGTGGTGGTCGTGGAGGATTCTCCTGTGCATAAACCCGTAAGGAGGTGATGAATAAAAACAAAAAGGTAGCGGTGATAATAATCAAACACTTCCCTGTGTTGGTGATATGTCTTTCCGATATCATTGACCGTATATGAATATTTTCTTTGTTATTTTAATTTTTCCTGTGTCAAAGATTACTATACAGATTCCCGGACTTAAGTTGGGATTGAACTCATAATATCCTGATCCATAAATATTTTCAGTGAACAAAACGATGCCGGTCATATTGATAACTGACACGGATCCTGTGGATCCTTCATTCATGGCGACGTTTATTTTCAATGTCCCTCCTGAATAATATGCATTGAAAATATTGTTTCCATTTGGTATATCATTTATGTCTGTTGATTCCGAAATGATAAGTGAAAAACGATTCAATATTTCACCTGCCGGAAGTGCAACATTATATTCATTTCCGACGCTGAGATCATGGATATTACCTGTTATATTGTCTTTCAGACAGATGCCTGTTCCTGTAAACACTTCATCCCTGGATGACAAGTAAAAAGTAATATTTCCGTTTTTGCTTGTTTTAATACCCAGCGGAATAGTGCACTCATTCATGAGTGACAGGGGCTGTCCGTTGACAGACAATTTCATTCCGTCGCTGCTCAATGCATACAGGCTGGGGACATTAAGATCGGTATTCATCAGTTTAAGGGCATCCAGGCTGCTGTCAAAGGATGTCATCGCTTTTTCATCAAAGTATACCACCAGAGGGTCGGCAGAAGCCGGATCATCAGAAAAGCGTGCGGCAAGGCGGATAAGGGGTTTGGATGGTCCTTTTCCCGATTTAAGGAAAGAGTGTGTCAGATCAGTTATCCGGGCATTGTTGTTTACTTCCAGATAAGCTTCCACAGGGAAAGAACCATCCGATACATGAACGAAGAATCCCTGCATTGAAGGTATAATATTTGTAGCCAGTTCATCACTTGATACAGTGCCAACATAACTGCTGTAAGTTCCTCCGTACTGGTCGGTAGTGCTTGCCTTGAAGTAATAAAGAGCATCATCGATGTTGGTCTTTGTCCATCCGGCAGGAATATCCCAGTCGACAGCTGATGGATAGGGATTCCCCACGAGGTTGAAACCTTCGGTCCAGGGGTTATTATTATTGTAAAGAGTAACAGATACAGAGCCATCGTTGACCTGACCGGTGATATCTGTAATTACAGGGACACTCTGTGATCCGAAATTGGCGGCATATCCGTGCAAAGGATGAAGGATATCCGAAGGGTTGTTGTATGCCACCCATCCTGATGAGGTTCTGCTTTCATCGTAGCGGTAAAACATCGGGAATGTTGTGCCAAGGTCCATCTCGTCGCTGAATTCATTTACGGTAGCTGATTGGAAAGGGGATGAGAAATATTTGTAGCCGAAGCGTGAAGGGAGATATCTCTGCATCGTTATGTTACCTGATAATGACCCGTTACCGGAACCGGCAATCATCGCTGTTTGTGTGGCTGATGACAAGAGAGTAAGGTATCCTCCTGTTGTGAGATTGCCGTTTTCAAGTGTCACAATACCGGAGATCTTTAAAGAATCGAGTAATATAACCCCTGCTGTGTTATTTATGATAAGGTTATTAATTGTGTTATTATCAAATGTATTGCTGCTTATTGTCTGTGTCGCTGATCCGCTCAGTTCCACTGTGCCGTTTGCAGCATTGAGAGTGCCGTTATTTGTAATGTCTCCGGATATCCGGAGACTGTTTCCGTCAACGATAAGTGAGGCTCCCGGGTTTATTATAAGGTTTTTTACTTCAGCATTCAGTCCTGTGCTTATAACAGGGTCGTTGCTTACATCGGGGACGCTGACAGACATGTTAATATTGGGTATATAATTACAAATCCAGTTACCTGGTTCGTTCCAGTCGCTGTTGACGGAACCCGTCCATGTGAGGCTTGATATTATTTCAAAAGGAGCAGTGGCTGTCACTTCTCCGCAGCCTCCGGCGGGAGCTATGGTGTTGGTTATGGTATAGCTTCCAGGAGTGCTGGCAGCGATATCTATTTCTCCTGTAAGAATATTGGCAAAAACCAGTCCGGAAGAGGAAGAGAAAGTACCTGCAATACCGCCTCCGGAGAAAACCGGAAGAGGATTGGAAGCGTTGGGGCAATATGGGTTACCGGGATAACTGAATGTTGCAACAGGCTGAGGAGTGACAGTCAGTGTTGCTCCGTCACTTGTCACCGGGGAGGGTCCGCAGGTAGTTGTGAGGACACATCTGTATGTTCTTCCGCTTGCCGTGAGACCGGGATCAGTGAGAGTGAGCGTGGCGGTTGTTGTGCCTGAATAGATACCGCCATCGGTCAGATCAGAACCATCTTCCTGCCACTGGTAAACAATATTATAGCCCATAGCTGATACAGAGAAATAAGCATCATCACCTTCACACAGGGTTACAGGCTGAGGATGGGTATTTATCGTTATACCCCTGTTTATGGTGAGTGTGACTGTTGTGGCAGAGCTCTCACACCCATTAAGGGTCTGTGTTACATAATAAGTATATATTCCGGAGGTTGTTTTCGCAGTAGGGAAGGGTGTGCCTGTTCCTTCAAGTTGTGTCAGTGCAGCATCGGAATACCATTTGAGGTTTGTGCCGCCTGCCTCAAGGTCAACAATATTGAGATAGCAACATTCCTTGTCGGAGGCAGCGGGAGGTGAAGGGATGGGAGTGACAATTATATCCTTGCTGACAATGTTGGTACATCCGTATATATCGGTATATGAATAAGATATTTGATGAGAACCAAGGCCTGCAATGGAGGCATCGAAATTAGTTCCGCTAACCCCCGTTCCGCTGTAAGAACCTCCTGCCGGGTATCCCTGGTCAAGAGTATAAGAGGTCTGGCATGCCCCTATAGTAGCAAGGATATCATTTGAGCTCTCCGGACCGAGTGAGATAAAGCTGTCAGGATCATTCTGGTTATTATATTCAGTAAGTATCCATCCTGCTGTTTTTGTAGATGTTGAGAACCTGGGTTCATCAATTACTGCATCAATGTATTCTCCATCGTTGTAGCGACCTATGTTACATTCATCGGGCATAGCTGTCTGGGGCGCAACAGTTGAACTGGCTCTTTCAATACCATCGATATATAAACGGCTTGTCGTTCCGTCATAAGTATAGACATAATAATGCCAGGTGTTGACTGACGGAGCAGTTCCGGCATTAACCAACTCAGCACCGTTCCATTTCCATGCAACAGTGTTACCTCCCCGGAAACCCAGCTGAATGGCAGAACTTGAATCAGCATTTTGAAAAGTTATAAGATTACGGCTGCCTGAAGGAGTGGAAGAATAATAACCCCATACACTTATTGCCTGATTGTTATCATTGTCAGTCATCCCGTTTGTCGGAGTCATAACGTAAGAAGATGAGCCATTGAAATCTTTTGCACCTGCTATTTTGCCCCCGGCGTCAACTGTTGCATTATGAGTTCCGTCATTACCATATAATGAAGCATCGGTGTAGTCATTCCCGTTGAGATGCCATACTCCCTTGTAATTACTTGTCCATACTGAATTTACAGACTGGTCAGTATTTATTGCCGGATTACCGTATAACATATTGATCGTTGTGGAAGATGAGACTGATAATACCGGGATACGGACCCATGCTGTCAATTGTCCGGTAAGCGGCTCATATTCTTCTGTCTGATGGTCGAGTTTATTGCCATCCTGATCAGTAAAAATGATATCATACCCATCTGCACTGCTTACATGGCCTCCGTTAGCTGTCGTTTTCAATCTGTCACAATCCGGAGATGCAGTAATGCTTATCAGTGCGGGGAAATCGGTAAGATCGGAAGGACCTGATGCAGGGGCGAGGGTTATTTCGCTTGAATAGCTATATCCGAGAGTAACCACTGTCAGGGTGAGAGAGGCAATATCACTTATGGCAGGGCTACCGTTACCATCAGTGACAACACAGCGGTAGAGGTATCCATTCATGGTCATGGGTGCAGCCGTAAGAGTAAGGGTGGATGTTTCAGCACCGCTGTATATACCACTGTCGCTGATATCGGTAAAGCCATTACCGTCATCTTCCTGCCATTGATAAGTAAGAGTGGGAGTACCGCTTGCAGTAACAGAGAAAGAAGAATTACATCCGGTGGCATCAGATGGATGAGTTACTATCCGTGGTCCGGATCTTCCTATTGCAAGGTCAGTGGATACTGAAGATATACCGTTCATTCCGTTCCTGCTTATCTCAGGGGGAGTCAGAGATCCGTGTGTTCCGTCTGCTGTAAGATTACCTCCGGCAGTGCGTTTAAGTATCCTGGAAAAAGAATTGACGGAAGAGAAAGAGGAATAATTGAGACTGACATCATAGTCTGTTGAAGCCATGGAACCCACTGCCGTCATGGTCCAGTAGCCCTCCGGACAAGTTCCGGTTATTTCTGTTCCGGCATCATCAAGGGGTAAACCTGCTGTCCCGATATCTTCGTCTTTGAATTCCACAGCAAGATAACCCTGCGTCAGATTAGTGAAGGTTATTTCAAGAGGGTTACAATAGCTTGTTGTGCCAACAGGGAATAGGTAATGCAGGGCTGTAGAAGTAACATTTCTCTGAAACTTACCGCATACTGTGCCGGCAGTATGAGACAGAGACGAGCCCGAGAGGATAAAAGTGTTTGTCCCTGTAATGATATTACCCTGTATCATCGACAGGGTATTACTTACTGTAGTCGTATTTGTGAGGGTGACACCAGAGGGGTTGTCTGTTGTCAGACTGCTGATCGTTGAGGGTAGTCCGTCTCCTGTTATTTGTGCGGATGTTCCGTTATATACATAGGCAGCCCCTGAGCTGTAAGTCCTTGTTCCCGTGACCTGTATGGAGCCGGTGGGGCCCGATGAGGAAATTCCTTCAGTATTGGCAGTAGTTAACGTAGCGCCGGAACTAAGGGTGAAAGAACCGGAACTGCCGTCAAGCACATAGTCTCCCATATCCAGCTCAGAACCGGCATTGACGGTAAATATGATGTTATTTGAAATCGAGCCACCTGTTTTTACGAAATTTTGTATCCCGTTATTATTGAATATGATTTCACCATTCCTGTTAGCGGATTCTGTTATTGTTCCGCCTGTCATTAAAAAATTTCCGCCAACAGTAAGGGTTCCTGTTCTGTTATTACTGACTGAAAGGTATAGGGTTCCTGCTGCAAGTATAAAATCACCGGTTACATTGAGAGTATAACTGCGATTATATGTTAGATCCGATTCAATAATGAGAGCCCCCAAAGTATTTGAGGGACTGGTATTAAGAGTAACATCGTGAGATGGCAATATTGTTACTGTGCCTGTCCCTGAGGATGCTCCGGGATAATCTCCGTTTGAGCAGTTAACCCATCCGTTATTGTACACCTGCCAGGTATTGCGACTGGTCCAGTTGCCTGAGCTACGGGTGCGATAATCGCCGTTGGTCTGGCTAAAAGTGCGTGAAGATATTATTACAAGGGCCAGGGTGAAAAGGCCGGTGCAGATATATTTTTTTATTACAGGTTTCCATAATTTCATGGCAGTGCAGATAAATACAACCAATATTAAGTGTCTGCCTGCCTGCTTCAGGTTAATACTATGATCCGGAAACAGATGTTTCAGGCAAGACAGTCATCAAAGTCCCAGCACCAATTCTGCCTGGTCATATCTGACCGGTTTCACATCAGATGAAGATGAATATGTAACACGTAATTTCCCCTTAGTGTAATCTATTCCAGTATTAATAAGGTTAAAACGTAATTTCCGGACATTATTGGGAGTATAAACGGCAACTCCGTTTAACACTCCTGCGCGTGTCACACTACCCTGTGGTGATATATGTTCCACAAGTATGTTACCATAGACAGACATATTACCTGTTCTGTTAAAAACAAAGCTTATAACCGGTTCAGAGTTTTCATTTATTTCCAGGTTAAGGTCAGACAGTTTTACGCTGGCTGTTGATGTTCCTTTTCTTATTATTACGGGAATAGTGATACCAAAGACAGGAGTCAGTCTGACTGATATAGTAGTGGTATCCCTGATTTCTTCTTCTGTACCCAGTGGTTTTTTGCGGGGCACCGATCTGAAATACATGTGAGACCGGTATTCTCCTTCCTGTAGTTCATTTGATCTGATAAGCTGTAATTTAATCACCTGTGTTTCACTGGGTCCGAGTGTCACAGAACGGGGGAAATATCTGATATACCTGTCGGCAAAACGTTGATCCGGGTCGGGTTCAGTAATATTTTCAAAGCTGCCGTCTTCATTCATTCTTATCTGTACTATTGATATGGCGTAAGTAGATGTATCTTTCCCGGTATTGGCGAGGTTCAGATCAAAGGACCTGTCTGATCCGTCAAAGACCACACGTCTTGGTGTTATGAGCAGATTACCCTGTGCATGAAGGTCGGAAGGCAGGAATAATATGGCCATCATCAGCCATGAAAAGAACGGGATAAGTTTTTTTGAATTTATTATTTTTATCATTAATTATTTTCTTTATTCAAGCTTCCGGTCAGTTAAAATCGAATCTTATCGTATACGATCCTGTATATACTCCAACGGGATTATCGTAGAGGTTACCGACATTAAGGGCAGCACCGACGAAAACTACCTGGAAGCCGTTCTGAAGCATACCTGTCCCGAGTCCCGGAGCAGGATCAGAATACCATTCATCAATAATCATGGTTTTTGTTTCCGAAGTATGTTTCAGGATTACGGGATCGGAGGGTAAAGCAATAGAGTATGAAGCATCAACATCGCCGCTTACATAGAAGCTTGCAGCATTAACAGAGCCGGTTCCTTTATAAACAGAGCCGAGCACTGATATGGTACTCTGAGGGGTGATAATAATTTTACCTCCCTGCGGACCAGGTGCAAAGCGTCCGAAGTTGAGCTGGGATGTCTCACTTGCGGAGAAGACAGGTATAATTTCAGCAATAACATGCCCTGTTGCACTGGCTTCATAAGGAGTCTGTGCAGATAAGCCGGACGTAATGAAAAGAAGCATCAACACCAGGCCGCAGGGCGATATGGATTTCTTAGCAGCCATTATTTTGTTTTAATGGCAATCAGACAGTTTAGTTATAATTAACTGTAACTGTGAAATCTCCCGATCCGCCACTGTTTGATGATGAATAAACACCCGGAGTCTGACCGGCGGCAACTGTAAGTGTTGCCCCAACTGTAAGTGTCTGTGTTCCTGTTGTGCCATCCAGTTGGCATCCCAGACCGGTGGGACTATTGGTCCATGAGTCAACAGTCATAGTAGCTCCGGCTCCGTCGGAAATGGTTGTAGCACCACCGGGCAAAGTGACCGAGTAAGTAAAGCCCGGTTCACCGGCTACTGTAAAAGAAGCTGCTGATCCAACATCAGATAGATGCAGAGTAACACCTCCGGTTTCTGAACGTGTGTCATCAGGGGCAATGATAACTGTTCCGGCACCTCCGGCAATTACAGCACCAAAATCAAGAAGAATGTCATTCGTAAGTGAAATAGGTGTGATAATAGTAGCTGTAGCTTCTGCTCCATCGGATTGTGCAAATAATCCGGCAGTGATAGCAAACAAAAGAAAACATAAGGCAAAGAGTTTTTTCATAGTCTTAAAATAATTGATAAAACATTCATTAATAGAAATATATAAACATATTAAAATGTTTAGTGTTATAATTTTTTAGAATATTATTACCCCAAACTATCCATCCACAGTCATTTAGCGGATTTCAGGCATAAAAATAATTTATAATTGTAAACACCCGAAGCAAATATTTAACAAATAGAATAAGTTATTAACAATTTGAAGGTTTTGCTACAAAAATAATCTAAGCAAACACGCACATAATCTTGTATATCAACTTTATAAGTCCCCTTCAGGGGATTTAGGGGTCTGATAGACATATGAATACATATCCCTGTTAAACAGCTTTATAAGTCCCCTTCAGGGGATTTAGGGGTAGGATAGACATTGAATACATATCCCTGTTAAACAGATTTATAAGTCCCCTTTAGGGGATTTAGGGGTCTGATACACATTGAATACATATCCCTGTCAAACAACCTGGTAAGTCCCCTTTAGGGGATTTAGGGGTCAGAACAGGCACAATGGGTTCAGGGGTCTGACAGACAGGGAAATGGAAGGAGACCTGGAAAAGGAAAGCAGAATTATTTTAAATAAGAAAGGTTGTCAGATGGTGGTTAAGCCATCCGGACAACCTTTTTTGTAAGACAGAGAAACATTTCTCTGGTTATTCCCGGAAATGATTACTCAGTAGCTCCGAAATATACCATGAAACCCATTTTAATCCCGAATGTTCCTATCCTCATTTCGTCACTATACTCTTCATCTTTCTCTTTCATAGTTGAACTCATATAACCGGCCAGAGCATCAAAAGTGACCCTTTCACCAAGAGGAATGGCTGCTCCTATACCTGCACTATATACAAAATTAGTATACTTCGATTCATAGGAATATTCTTCACCATACTCGCTCTTGTATTTGGTTGAACCAAAACCAACATTGAGTTCAGCAAAAGGATAAATTTTTTCCATAGGATAGTAATATCTTACAAAAGGTCCTGCCCCAAGCGTTGTAACAGTCCAGGTATCACTATCATCCGGGTCTTTTTCTCTGACAATACCTGCCATCAGATCCAGACCAATTGCCAGATTATCTATGACGAAATAACCAATACGTGGTTGGAAATTGAATGCAGCAAATTTTGCATCTATTTCATCATCATCAAGATCTTTTACAGTACTGAATCCAAGGTTGAAAAGACCGGCGCCGGGATTCAGACCTTCAGAGTACCAGGAATTTCCTGAAAATGTTGTTGAAAGACCTGCCATAATATTGCCTTACACGATATGAAAAACAGCCGTATTTTAATTATTGACGATAACAAGAGCGTACTCAGCGCGCTTGAACTGTTATTGCAGCCATTTTGCGAGGAGGTGGTCACATCGCCGAATCCTAACAGAATTCCGTCATTGCTGGAGACACGGTATTTTGATGCGATTTTGCTGGATATGAATTTTTCAGCAGGCATCAACACCGGAAATGAAGGTCTGTATTGGCTGAAACGTATTCTGGAACACGATGCAAATCATTCTGTTATTATGATTACCGCTTACGGGGATGTTGAATTGGCTGTACGGGCGGTAAAGGAAGGTGCATTTGATTTCGTATTGAAACCCTGGGAGAACAGTAAACTGCTGGCAACCATACAGGCTGCCATCCGGTTCAGGAACTCCCGCAAGGAGGTGAAGTCACTCAAGGAAAAGGAACGTAACCTGAAAACAGCTGTGAAAAAGGATGCTGCTGTTATTATCGGAGAATCGGCTCCATTTCGCGAAGTTCTTGATATTGTGGCAAAGGTGGCAAAGACCGATGCCAACGTGTTGATAACAGGCGAAAACGGTACCGGGAAAGAGGTTATTGCCCGTGAACTTCACAGGCAATCGTCGCGGGGAAATGAAGTCATGGTGCATGTTGACATGGGTTCCCTCACAGAAACACTGTTTGAGAGTGAGTTGTTCGGGCATGTGAAAGGTGCCTTTACCGATGCTAAAGAAGACCGTGTTGGCAAGTTTGAAGTAGCAAAAGGAAGCACACTCTTTATGGATGAGATTGCCAACCTGTCATTCCCGCTCCAGGCGAAACTGTTGACTGCCCTGCAAAACCGCGAAATTGTAAAAGTGGGCTCGAACAAAAAAATCCCTATCGATATCAGGTTGGTCTGCGCCACCAATACCAATCTGCACAGCCTTGTGAAAGAGGGGAAGTTTCGTGAAGATTTATTGTATCGTATCAATACCATACAGATAGAAATACCCCCGTTGCGTGAGCGGGTGGCTGACATTCCGCTGTTAGCCGAATTCTTTCTGAGAATATATTGTGCCAAATACAAAAAGGACACACTTAAATTAAGCCCTGAGGTATTGGACAAAATGAAACAATACGCTTGGCCCGGTAACGTCCGCGAATTGCAGCACACCATAGAAAAAGCGGTTATCCTGGGCGAAGGCGATACACTCAGCTTAAATGATTTCTTCTTTTCGAACACACATACACCGGCCAGCACTGTTGTCCGGACTTTGGAAGAGATGGAAAGAAGTATGATTGCATCAAGCATCCGGCAGAATAATGGAAATTTGAGTGCCGTTGCCGCAGAACTGGGCATTACACGGCAAACACTCTATAATAAGATCAAAAAATACAACATGTAAGCAATGTTTTTTAGGAACACATTTATTCGATTAATCACGTATGTTTTTTTGCTTATCGCGTTTTCGGCAATATCAACGTGGATTATATTAAGCTCTGCGTCAAACTTATACAGCATTATACCGATACTTGTTGTCGCTCTTTTCGTGTACAGAATCATCAAAATATATAATACCACACCCGAAAAGATAGCCTATTTTCTTAATGCTGTGGAAAACGAAGATTCGATGCTGCATTTTCCCGAAAAAACACGCCATAAGGCAAATGCCGAAATGAATAAAAGCCTTAATCGCGTAAACAAACTGATACAGGAAGTAAAAATAAGAAACAGAGAACAGGAACAGTATTATAGTTTGATGTTGGAACAAGTCGCTACGGGAATTGTGGTTGTCAATGAAAACGGTAATGTGATGCAAGCAAATTCTGCTGCGAAAAACCTGTTGAATTACCAATCGTTTAATCATATCGAACAGTTAAAACGCATTGACACCAATCTGTTCAACACATTTTATCGCCTGAAAAACGGAGAAACACATCAGTTTCTGAAACTAACATATAAAAACAATATTACCCACCTTTCTTTAAGGGCTACTTCTTTTCTTAGTCATGGAGATAATTTACGAATAATTTCGGTACATGATATTAGTAATGAGCTGGATGCCAAAGAGTTAGAATCATGGCAAAAGCTCATTCGTGTGCTCTCCCACGAGATAATGAATTCCATTACCCCAATTACATCACTCAGCGAAACACTTTTGAATTACTTCATCCCACCCGAAAAACCGCTTGATAAAAAAACTGTTGCCAACACTGTAAAAGGGCTTGAAGTAATCAACGAACGCGGTACAGGCCTGATCAGGTTTGTTGAATCGTATCGTAAACTTACAAGACTATCAAAGCCGGTGCTAAAGCATGTTAATCTGAGGAACCTGATAGAGCATCTGATGCTGTTGCTGGAAAATGAAGCTGATTTTCAGCGTATTCAATTCAACGTGGAAACCGAAACACCTGACATTTGTATCAAGGCTGATGAAGCCCAACTGTCGCAGGTATTGATCAATTTAATTAAAAATGCCATGTATGCAGTAAAAGATATTACAGAGCCACGCATATCCGTTCGGGCGCATTACACACAAAACGGACGTTGTGAAATACAGGTGATTGATAATGGTTCGGGGATTCCTCCAGAAATAATGGAACAGATTTTTATCCCATTTTTCACCACCAAAGAGAATGGATCGGGTATTGGATTGAGTCTTTCAAGGCAGATTATGAAAAATCACGGGGGAAGTATTGAAGCAGTTTCATCACCCGGCTCTACCGTTTTTACCTTAACCATTTGACAAAGTCAGTAAGGGTTCAGCAGCTCTTTATATAATAATCGCCTTATTACTCGAAAGATCAGGACCCGGAGCTGATTATTGTGCAGGCTGGTAACTGGCGATGCGGTCCTTTATCATCCGGGCAAGCTCAAGGTAAAGATGTTCTGATACAGGCATGACCGAATAATCTTTCATCTCAAACTTGTTTACAATTTCCTCAACAAAGGAATCCCGCACGGCAAAGACAAGGATTGAGGAGCCCTTCAGCACTCCTCCAAGCTTCTCAAACCATCCTTCATTGCCAAGCTCCATTTTTCCTATTTCATCTGCCACTATCACATCAGGATTGCTGTTCAGGGCAACTGAAAGTGATTTCAGTCCGGCCTCAATTGCAGCCGGGTTAATGCTGTACCGGCCTATTTTCTTTGATTCACTTTCACTGTCAACACGCAAAAACGGCACTCTAAATCCTGAATCAATATCCACAACATCATAACCTGCTGTCTGGCCATCAGCCATGATTCTCGGAGAGTAGATACCCTTTACACTTACATTGCCGGCCTTTAACTCTTCAACCAGTTTTCGCACCTGGGTAGTCTTCCCCTCCCCGATGGCACCGGTTATGATATAGATATGTCTGGAAAGCTCTTTCTTGACCTCCGTGAGTCTCTGCTCAATCTGAGAAATAACTGAGCAAATCACGGAAACCGGACTCCGGGCAATGACCTTTGCTTCCGGCACTGATGCAATCGTCATGGGGAGGCTCTTCATTGATATCTCCAATGCAAACGGCAACTGTCTGAATGCAGTCCTTGCAAAAAACTCCCTTACCTTCCGGTTATAGAGTTCTGTTCCCAAAACGGAAAATCCAAGGATTACAATCATTGCCCTGAAGTTCATCTGAACCCCAATTTCCAGACCTCTAATCCAGTCATCAGACTGAATCTTGCCGATTACAAATGCGGACGCCATCGTTATAACCACAAAAAAGATCCAGATACGTGGCCTTGAAAGCTGTCTCAGAGCCCTTTTATATCTTAATATCCATACGGTGACGATGGCTGCTATTGCGATGCTCCAGACCGGCCAACTGGCATGGTTCAGGAGGTAAAAAGCGGTTATTATCAGCCCGAGATTTAAGAACAACCATGAAACTGAATAATTAAATTTCTGACGGTCAGCACTTATTACATTACTATTTTTTCTTGCATTTCCCTGCCGGTATGCCACCGGCTCTCTGACAAGACGCTGTCCGACCATCATCCCTATAATACCTGAAATAAGTCCCAGGCAGGCATATATGGCGGCAAGAACGAAAATGGGTGACCAGACGAGATCGAAATCAATGTTCAGCTGTCTCTCTGCATATTTCAGCAGGTTGGCATAGATATTGGCTATATTGAATCCATAATAGATAATGAAGATCATAATCTTCTGGAACAGGTTCCACGTCATGGCGAACATGGCGCCTGTGAGATACCCAATCACATTCCTTCCAAAAACCCTTGTGAACAGTTCAAGCATTACCGACTGGCTGAAGATTGCTACCATCGGGCCGAAAATGACCGCGCTGGGCGACATTGTCTTCATTAATGCACAAATCAGTCCTGCTCGCCAGAACAAACCCCGCTCTTTCCATTTGTAGCTTGTCGAGATCATGATGATGATCCCGATGCCCGTAAGAAAGTTTGAACTTAACGGAACGCGCAGGTTATGCAGGAAACTGCCGAGAACAATCTCTGATGCTGCCCAGATCGTGCCAATAATAGAGGCTTTGATCCACTTCTCGCTTAGTTTGCGGTTACCCATTTGTATCATCAGCCCTTGTCTTCCGAAGTCCCTTCCCGCGGGAAATCCATTTTAGATGCCTGGTCTTCAAGGAATTTTTCCAGATCTGACTCAATACTCCTGAAGGCATTGATAAGGTTATTGCCGAATTCAGTAACCCGTGCATTTCCATGGTCTTTACCCCCGTGTCTTAGAATAACCACCGGATAATCCTGAAGTTTATTCATGCTCTGCACTTTGCTCCAAGCCTGCCGGTAAGGAATCTTAAGCTCGGCAGCAGCTTTGAGCAGTGTACCTTTATCTCTTATCTTCTCAAGCAGTTCTATCTTCCCTTTTCCCAGCCGTGACACTCCTTCAATATTTATCCAGAATCTACCGCGAACTGACAAAGCAGGTCTGGTCAGATCATGTTGTGTAGTCATGGGATTATGTCTCCTGTCACATTAAAACTCAAACCGTATTCCCTGGGCAAGAGGCATTTCGTTACCGTAGTTTACATTGACAGTCTGCCGGCGCATGTACAGCTTCCATGCATCAGAACCCGACTCACGCCCTCCGCCGGTATCTTTCTCCCCGCCAAAGGCTCCACCGATTTCGGCACCGGATGTACTCATGTTGACATTTGCAATACCGCAGTCTGATCCGCCTTCTGCCAGCCATTTTTCCGCCTCAGCCAGTATGGTTGTAAACAGAGTTGAAGAGAGACCCTGTGGCACATCATTATTGAAAGCTATGGCCTCTTCAAGAGAACCTGCCTTAATGAGGTACAAAATCGGAGCAAAAGTCTCTTCCTGTACTATTTTGAAATGGTTTTGAGCTTCGATAATTGTCGGCATAACAAAGTTGCTGGTCTCTATCCCGGGGCCGGACACTATGCTGTTTCCGTACGCGAGTTTACCTCCTTCACTCAACGCGTTGCTGATTGCCTTTTTGTACGCGTCCACGGCTGCAGAATCAATGAGCGGGCCAATAAGAGTATTCTCATTCAGCGGATTTCCCATACGGCTTTCCAGTTGCCTGTACGCGTTGACCAGCCTCTCCTTTACCTTATCATAAACTGCTTCATGCACTATAACCCTCCTGGTGGTTGTGCATCTCTGACCTGCCGTACCAACAGCACCAAACACGATTGAGGGGATTGCCAGATCAAGGTTTGCCGAAGGCATCACCAGGGCAGCGTTGTTGCCTCCCAGTTCAAGTATAACCTTCCCGAACCGCTTGCCGGCCAGCTGAGCAGCGTGCCTTCCTACTCTCGTTGATCCGGTAATTGACAGAAGAGCGATACGCCTGTCTTCAATGAACCTGTCACCAAGTACAGAGCTCTTTGCAATCACAAGGTTAAAAACACCCTCGGGCACCTTGTTTTCAGAAAGGATCCCGCTAATGACTTTATGCACTGCCACGGCCGTAAGAGGTGTCTTGGAGCTTGGTTTCCAGACCACGACATTGCCTGCCGTCACTGCAAGCATTGTGTTCCACGCCCACACCGCCATCGGGAAATTGAATGATGTTACAATGCCAACTATACCAAGCGGATGATACTGGTCGTACATCTTATGGTCAGGCCTTTCAGACCTCAGCATCACACCGTTCATCATCCTGGCCTGTCCCAGTGCAAAATCACATATGTCAATCATCTCCTGAACCTCACCCATTCCTTCCTGAAGAATCTTGCCGGCTTCGATGCTA